>JAAUOI010000037.1 GCA_012036375.1 Allobrachymonas sp.
CACGCGCCTCCACCACGCTAAAGCCCAAGCCTTTGAGCGTTTGGCTCATGGCGGCTGCATCGTTGGCGGGGTTGGGTAAAGCGGCGTTGCCAGCGTATGCGCCGTTACCAATGACCAAGGCGATGCGTACATCGCTGGGGGCTTGAGCGACGGTTGGCAACAAAGTGCCAGCGGCCAGCAGCAGGCCAAGTGATCGGATAGTGACCTGTTTGAGAAGAGGATGAGTTGCTACTGATTTCATAGCACTTTGCGCAGGTTTTATGCCGGCCAGATGGTTAAAACACTTTAAAAATGGGGAGTTCATTTAACTTCCTCCACACTCAGCATCACTGCGCCATACGCATCAGAGCACACCGGGTTTTTGCGACGTGCGGCGGCACTAGTGCATTCTTGCGAGGTGACTTGGCGGCTGGTGCTCATCAAGCTGCCCAGTTCGGCGCGGCCTTGGGCGTTGTTGAGGGAATTGACGAACGGCCCCGCTTTATTCGCAGGGTTGGCCGCGAGCTTGGCCAAATCGCGTGGGCCATCAGTGACAAGGACGAGTAAATGATTTGTACCTGCTGGCCCGCCTGCACGAACGCGCCAATTGGGGCGCGGCAGTGCCAAAGGCTTACCGGCTTCGATGCGGTTGTTTTGATCTAAATCGTTGGGGAAGAGCATGTAGAGCGATTTGTTATCCGACCCCGCCATGGCCACATAGACATAACCTGAGCGGTTAGAAGACACATTGAATTCCAGCGCGTCTTCGCCAATTTTGAGGCGCGGCTTGGACACCTGCGCCGAGATACTGCGCTTGGCATCGCGCTGCTCAAACATTTGACGCAGGGCTTGTTCGCCGGTGAGGGGGGCGATTGGTGCAGCAACTGGGGCGGCTGCAATAACGGGTGCTGGTGAAGGTGCTGGTGCAGCCGCAGGTGGGCGTGCAGGTGCAGATGTTAGAGGTGCAACTGCTACTGGCGCAGGCGCTGGAGCAGAGGCTACAACAGGCGGGCGCGTGGGCGTGCTTGCAACAGGTGCTGGCGCAGGTGGGGGCGTAGGCGATGGTAGTGGTGCCAGGGACGCAACGGTTGTTTGTGCACCGGGCAAAGCTTGACTAAACCATGCAGGAATAAAACCGGTGTTGCCTGAGAGCTGCAAGGTGTGCGGCTTGAATTGCGCATCATTGCGCATGCGCTCATTGATTTTCACTTGCGCGCATTGGCGAATTTCGTCCATGCTGATCGCGCCCGAGCCATCCAAATCTTTGGCTTCACGCAGCATGCAATCGCGCACGAATTGCGTTGCCAAGCCGCCTTTGTTGCCATCATCGAAACTGATTTCGTTGTGTAGCGAAGCGCTGATGTGGATCACATCTTGTGGCAAGGCCGTTTTATTTTCGACTTGCTCAACCACCAGATTGCGGGTTTTGACATTGATGGGTCTTCCGCATTCTTCGCTGATATTCGAGAATTTCGGGCGCAGCGTGCCTTCGTCGTTGGCATTGAGCAGGCCGCGCGTACGCAGGGGGGAATTCGCTGGAATCACGCCGCCGGAGTGGCAAGCGTCATACATCACAAAGAGTTTGTCCGTCTTGGCAGTGATCGGGCTGAGCAATTCGCTCATTTCGCGGTTGGTGATCGTGCCGCGTTGGCCACCATCATGCGCGAGCAAGGCTTCAATGCAACCGCCGTTTGAATCAGGGTAGCGCGTGCCGTGGCCGCTGTAATGCACAAATACGCGGTCGCCCTCGGCCACTCGGTTGTTTAAATCAGCTAAGGCTTTGCGTATTGCATCGCCTGTGGCTTGGCTGTCTTGCAGATAAGTGATGTTGCTAGTGGGCACTTGCATGGCGGTGGCCATTTGCGTGGCGGATTCTTTATCCACTTTTGTACCCGGCAGCGGCGGCACCTGTGGATCGGCATATTGGCCGACACCAATAATCAATGCATGGCGGTTGCTGCGCGGTGGCAGAGAGCGCACACCTAAAGTCAGCGCCGTATTGACCGTTTGCCCTGTTGCTTGGCGGCCAGATTCGAGTGAAGATGCCGTCGAGCTGCCCGCTTGCAAATTGAGCGCCGAGGCTCTGAGCCACCCCTGCTGCGCACCCGCTTCCACCAGAGCCCACCCGCCTTCGAGCGAGATCACGCGCACCGCCGCACCTGCCGCCAGCGGCGCGACCACAGCGGCTGTGGGCATTTTGTCGATGCGTAGTTCGCTCGCGCGAAGAATCTGCGTATCTTGAGCAAAACTCGGCATCAAGCTGGAAATCGCCATGAGGCTTGCTAGAGTCAGATGATTCTTTTTGAGGCGAATAAGCATGACCTTTTCCTTGTAAAAAATTAATTAGGTTGTCCAACAAGCACAAATGCTGCCCACATGAATGGCGACGAAAACTCTGGACGCCGAATCAAGCTCAACTGTGCCTCACGCAGCGCTTGGCTGCTCGTATCTTTGGCAACACTTTTGTAGAACTCATTCATCAGTTGCGCGGTGGCTTCATCATTCACCGGCCATAAAGAGACCAGCATCCTAGGCGCACCCGCCATCATTACAGCGCTTTTAAAGCCTGCGAATTCATCGCCACGTGCTACGCGGCCAATACCGCTGTTACAAGCAGACAATGCGACCAAGCTTGTTTTAGATAAACGCAAGGATCTGAAATCGCCCACCTCCAATTGACCGCCTGCTCGCCCGGAGTTTGCTGTGGGATTAGCCAGCAAAACATAGCTGTGTTTGGGATCGAGTTCGTCAACGAAAGCATGAGCTGCCAAATGCAATACGCCAGCGCTAGACGCTTGCTCTAAAACACGTTGACGACTCGCCTCTTTCCTGATGTGAACCTGTGTGCTGTTGTAGAGCGTTTTGAGGTTTTCAACTTCTGCTTGTGAGCCAGGCAAATCTAATTTGCTGTCGTTTACATCAGGGTTGCCAAGAGCAAGAATATTCGAAAGCGATGGTGGGATGGGCAGATTGATTCCGCTTTGCGCAGCCATCACACTGGCTGATAGGGTGTAGCTGATTTCTCGCTCTTCGATCCACCATTTCTTACCGCTTGCGCTGCTCGTAGTAAGCGCTTGAAATGGTAAAAATGAAAAAACGAATGCGGTGCAATAACGATGGATTTACTTTCAGGCAAATCCAAAGGCTTTACTAAGCGATTGAACAAGTTTTCACCAACAGTTCGAACTTGCGTTAGCCGCTCACCCTCAATCGCTTTTCTAAATACTTCCACTTGTGTGCCTAGCTCTATGCGATCAACAGCGATGCTCGTGCCCTTGATTGCATCGCCTGAAACTTGCCAAACAAGAATCTTCTTGGGTAGGGTGTAGTAGCTCAGAAGAACGGAATTCTTTGGCAATGCAGCCTGAATTTCTATCAAGCCAACGACGCGTGGCGCTTGCGTGCTTTTCAAGCGGAGCGTATCTAGCGTTGCGCGTGCTCGCGCACGCTCACTCACCTCGAAAGCCTCCGTCCAGCGCCCAGCGTCGGCCAATAGTTCTAAGGTTTCTTCAAAAATGACCTGTGTGTTGGCAAATAAGCTTGCCTTCATTTCCGAAGAACGAAAACCTGAACGAACCTTCTCCAGTTGGCTTACTGCGGCAAGCGCAGCTTCAATAGCCTGTGCAGTTTGAGCTGAGCTGGCATGAAGCCGCGATGAAAGATGCAGAGCCCAAGCCGACTCGTAACCATTCTTTGATTGAGCTGCCAATTCTTTGAGAGTTTGCACGCTAGCAGCTGCAACATCCGCTTGCTTTCTAGCAATAGCCTCTGTTGCAAGTGCGCGAGTGGCTATCATTTTGAAATCTGTATCACCAGTTTTTGACAAAGCGACCAACGCAGTGATTCCTTCAGGCTGCCCGAGCCTAGCTTGAGTGTTAGCAATCGCAAGCTTGCCAAGGTCTTTATAAACACCACCCCCTAAGAAAGGAAGTTTGGCATAGGAATCTTGATAAAGACGGAGTGCCTCGGTGTAATGCGCTTGCCGAAAAGCTACATCACCAAGCGTTTTGATGGCTTCTTGCCGGATTTGAGCGTTGACATCAACTCGGCTGTCATTAATTTTGTTGGCAAACTCAAGAGCGCGCTCAGCCCATGCTTTGGCTAATGGCAAATCACCCGCCCAACTATAAGCAATGGATAAATCCCGCGCCGCATATGCAGTTGCAACAGGATTTGCACCTCCCGTTTCACCACCCCCGCCGATGTGCAGTGCTTTGCTGGCGTTGCGAACAGCGAGTCGAAATTCTCCACGATCTGAGTTTCCGCGTGAAATTCCGCAATAGTTCCCCCAATCGCGCTTGCGCGGGTCGTCTTCATAAAGCACAGAACCCAATCGCGACATGCTTGCTATCGATTCCACATCGCTGGCGAATGCATCAGCGTTTGCAGGCTTACTCATTTTCAAAGAGCCACTTGAGGCAGGAGGCGTGATGATGCTTTGAGCAAAGCTTCCAACTGTTGCGCAAACAAAGCCGCAAGCCAAGGTGAAGCGAAATAATGAGTTCATGCGTAGAGCCTTGTTTGTGTAGAAGTAAAGATTAAGCTTTTGAATGGATCGTCAGTTGAACCAGTAATTGCTGGCTTTGTTGAGCGAGGCTACTGCGGCTACTGTCTGATGTAGTGCTAACCGTGCCCATCGCGTACGTAAGGTCATGCTCTGCAAGATGGCTTCGAAGAAGCCCAAGCTGAGCTGATGGCCCATGGATGCAAACATAGTGCAAAGCTTCCGGCCAGCGCAGACGAGCTGGCCAAGTGGCGCTGGCATCGCCGCCGATAACTCTGCACAGAGGCGCATGCAATTCCAATTGGCGAATCAAGCGATCAAGGCCTGCATCGGCAGCAGGCATTTTCAAATGCAGCGGTAGCAATGCGACGTCTTTTGCAACTGGCGTATCACCACACCAATAGTTATGCCGCCAACCATTCCACAGCTTGAGCAGCGCGATGAACAGCAGCGCAATCCCCACCGATAAATGCAAATCAATGAACAAACCGCCGACATGCAGCGAGGCATAGCTGATGCCTAGCAAGACGGCGGGCAGAGGAATCAGCCAATGATCCAGCGCCTTCACGCCATGGCGCAACACCCAAGCTGCCATTGCCAGCACCAAGAGCACCGCTGTTGTAGCCAGCAGCCAAGCTGGCAACTCAGCCCAGCGCTGATCGTTGATCGCGTTGTCAATCGCGGTTGCCAGAATATCCACGCCGGCATGCCCTGAGCCTAAAGAGCTGGCATGGATGTCATGCAAGCTAGAAGCTGTGGAGCCGATCAATACGATCTTGCCCGCAAAGCTAGGAACGGCTCGTAAGCTTTTGCCGCCTTCGGCCTGCGCGAACACATCAGAAAAAGGAATTCGGGGGTAACTATTGGCCTGCTTGCGCCAAACGATCAGCGATGGTTTTTTGACATCATTTAGGCCGCTAGCCGGCAAAAAATGTGCGCAAGGTGCTATTCTTTTAATAGCGTTCACAGTGCTTGAAACTGCATTTGAGGCTGCATTTAAACTACGGCAAATCGCCAATGCAATCGACTGAATGCTGCTGCCATCTGCCAAATTTTCTGCATAGCGATAGCGGCGCAGTACGCCATCTGCATCTGGGTGGCCATTGTTGAACCCTAGTTTGCCCGCTGCAACGCTTGGCAATGCGGGCGCGATCAGTGCGACGGTAGAGGTTTTTGTAGCGTCGCTTCCCTGCGTGAGCCAAAGGCCGGGTAATGCACGAGCATCTAGTTGGCTTTGCGCATCAAACGCAGGCGGCAGCCGCGTCACAGAAAAATGACTGTGCAAGCTGCGCCCCGCTGCGGCATCAAAGGCTTTGTCTCCTCCGGGGGAGAGCCGATCAGGATCGGCAAACAAAATATCCCAAGCAATGGCTGCGGGCTGTTGTTTTTCCAAATGATCCAAGACAGTGGCCAGCGTATCGCGCGGCCAAGGCCAGCGGCCAAATTCTTTGCTCATGGCCTGCAAAGAAGCCTCATCAATATCGATGATCACGATGCGCGGATCTGCGGCTGGCGCATACAAGCGCGCACGCACCATCGCGTCGTAGGTCGAGTTGGCTATGCCCGAAGACAATTTGAACACCAGCAAATCGCTCACCGCCCAAGCGCTCAGCGCCAAGGCCAAACCCCAAGTTACGCCACGTAGTGGCAGCGCCCCCAGCCAAAGAGTGAAGCGTTGCCAAGCTTGCATAGGTCTTAGCGCTTGGCCAGCGCTTCATCAGCGCCGCGCACGGAATAACTCGTGAGCTCGTGGCGTTCAAAGCGTTCGATTTGACCTGAACTGCGTCGTACTTCTACTTCTGTGGCTACAAAATTTCGCAATGCAGGCACATACCACACAGTCTCTTGCCACCTGTTATTGCCACCATAACCATTGAATTCGATGCGCCAAGCTTCAAACTCGCCTGCCGGCACCCTCACCGATTCCTTACGGACGACTTTGAACTTTCCATATCGCTGCCAAGTACTTTTGTCACCTTTAGCGGGGACGAATGTGCCTGTGTCCTTGAAATCCCAGCTGTAGCCTTCAATCAATTGCGTAGGCTTCCACGCAAAACCCCCATCAAAAATGCGTGAGCTGCCATCATCATTCATCTGAAATTTAACCGAACCATCGGCAAACCAAGCTACCCGTCCGCCGTTCAAACGAATCGTGTTATCGGCGTCAATCTTATCAATACGTCGCGCCCAGTTACTGACCACTTCCTTTTGAATTTATCAACTGTTTGAAAACGCCACGTATCTCCAACGGTATAGCCCGCTGCGCTACTCGCAAGGGCTGGGCGAGTGCCCATACTGGTTTGCGTTGCCACAGGTGCGGATGATGCAGTCAGCTGCGCTAGAAGTTCCTCTGTCCGTTTATCTAAAGCGACTTGAAGATCCTCGTTCGGCTTAGCAGCTGGCGATTGAATTGAGGCTGACGGGCTGGGTGTTGGCGCAGGCGGGCGTGTCCCAACAGGTGCTTGTGCTGCAACAGTAGGTGGTGTTGTAGCCGCTGTTGGTGCTAGTGCTGGCTGTAATTGTGCAATCCGTGTCTTAGCAAGTTCAGCAAAGCGCCCTGTCGGGTAGCGATTTAAATAAACGCGCAGTTCAATGATTTGCGATGAGCCTTTGACTGCATCCCAGAGCGCTTGCTCCGTGTCGATACGGCCTGTATTTGCCCCACCGCGAAAGAAGAAATCTCCTTCGAGCGAGGTCGCTTCCCAAGGCACTTGTTTGCCTTGCGAATCACGGCGCACATTGGCGCGCACTTGCTTGAACACATCTTCCACCTTCATGCCATCTTTGCGCAAGGCTTCCAAAAGATGTTGGGTGTAGAGGCCGTTTTGTCCTGTGCCATCGCTGGCTACCATGCCTGGGCTGGTGGCAAAAGCGACCAGTGTGCCAATCGGCGCGTCCATCTGCGCCAAGCCCGCTTGGCCATTGCGTGTGCTGCGCGTGAAGGGGTTGTTGCGGCAGGCATCCAAAATCATGATGTTGGTGCCATTGCCTGCGGCTTCCATTTTGTCGAGCACAGCCTGCGCGTCCACAGCGCTGTAGGCCACTTCATCTTCTCGATCTACATTTGCGCCGACGGGGATCAAGAAGTTTCTTCCCTTGATTTGCATGCCGTGGCCGGCGTAATAAAAGAGGCCCGTGCCGCCGGCCTTGAGCTTGTCGCCAAACTCACGTAAAGCGCTTTGCATGCTGCGCTGATCTGCGTTCTCGCGCAGAATCACCACAAAGCCCGCTTCTTGCAGCGCCTTGGCCATGCCCTTGGCATCGTTGACCGGGTTGAGCAGCGGTGCTTCTTTGTAGGCAGCATTGCCAATCACCAATGCCACGCGCTGACTTCGGGTGGCGGGCGCAACAGCAGTGCGCTCGACCAGTAAGTTGCGGTCTGGCTGCGCATTCTGCTGGGCATGGGCTGGCATCAATGTATGCGCAGTGCAGCAATAAGCACAAGCCATTGCAAGAAGTCGTAGTTGTAGTGGGATCGGCATAGTGAGTTCAATCGAGATTGATGATGCGAACGCGGCGATTTTCGGCGGCGCTGGGGTTTGAAGTATTGGCAAGCTCAGATGCGCCTTTGCCTTCGCTGCGCAGGCGTTCCCGCGCAATGCCTTGCGCCAGCAAATAGTCGCGCACGGCATCGGCGCGGTCTTGCGAGAGTTTGAGGTTGTATTCGGTGCGCCCTTTGGCATCGGTATGACCTTCTACCGCAAAGCGTGCATCTTGCAGTTGTGGCGATTTGAGTGCAGCCGCTAGATTGGCGAGTGCCTGCTGGCTCTCAGCGCGGACTTTGGCAGAATTGAAATCAAATTGAATGAGCAAGGACAGCGAGGGGCGAGGGTCTTCCTGCACTGGGCTTGTTGCAGCAGGTGTTGCGGGTGGAGATAAGGGTGGGGGAGCGGGCAGTGTCAGCGGGGGGGTGAGGTCGGTGTCCCAGCTTGGTTGCTGGGAGTTGGCTCCACCGTCAAATTACGCAGACTGCGCGTGCGCGGCGCTTTGAGCTGCTCAATCATCTGCTCGGTGCTGGGCGCGTTTTGTGCCCATACAGATGCGTTCAATGCGCACACAAGCCAAGCCAAACGGCGCAGAAGAAGAAAAAACGAATCACGCATAACAATAGCCTGGATGAATCACATTGCCCTTTTCTTTCCAGAGCAATCGTGGCTGCAAACCTCAATTGTTAACGAAATGTTTCATGAGGTCTATCCCACAAAATAGGGATGTCGTCTTTACGATACGACTCAGGCTTTTTCGCAGACTACAGAGCAGGCCGCTCAATCAACTCGATTTTGTAACCGTCGGGATCGGTGATGAAGGCGATGATGGTGTTGCCGCCCTTCACCGGCCCGGGCTCGCGGGTGATGACGCCGCCCAAGCTGGCCGCTTGCTCTCGCACGCTGGCGCAGGTGGCAGCGACGTTATGGACGCCGATGGCAATGTGGCCAAAGGCTGTTCCAAGCTCGTAGCTTTCTACGCCGTGGTTGTAGGTCAACTCGATTTCAGCGTGATCGGGGTTGGTACCGTAGCCCACAAAGGCGAGCGAGTATTTCTGCTCAGGTCGCTCGGTGGTGCGCAGCAATTGCATGCCCAGCACTTGGGTGTAGAAATCAATCGAGCGCTGGAGATGGCCAACGCGGAGCATGGTGTGGAGGAGGCGCATGGTTGGAGTCTTTCAAATTTCTACTTTTGAGCCGAGCTCGACGACTGAGTTGCTGGGCAAGTGCAAGAAGTCGGCGGCGGCGCTGGCGTTGTGGTGCATTTGAGCGAAGAGCTTTTCGCGCCACACGCTCATGCCGCCATTCATCGTCGGCACTACTGTGTCCCGTGAGAGGAAATAGCTGGTTTGCATGGGATCGAGTGCGCAGCCGTGGCCGACGATTTGCTGCAAAGCTTCGGGCACATCAGGTTCGTTCTTATAACCAAAATTGAGCGTTACTTGCCAGCAGTCATGGCCGAGTGGGTTGATTTGAATGCGTTTGTTCAGGCCAATCCAAGGCACTTCATGGTGTTTGACGGTGACGAACAAATTATGTTCATGCAAGACTTTGTTGTGCTTTAAATTGTGCAGCAGGGCATTGGGCACAGTGCCTGTTTCGCCACTCAAAAACACGGCCGTGCCTTCCACGCGCACCGGTGGGCTGATCATCACCGCATCGAGGAAACTCGCCAGATCGAGGCCGTCTTGCTGGGTGCGCTCATGCAAGAGCTTGCGGCCTTCTTTCCAAGTGAGCATGAGCGTGAAAATCGCAGCGCCAATGAGTAAAGGAAACCAGCCGCCTTCAAATAGCTTGAGCATATTCGAGGCCCAGAAAGCCAAGTCAATGACGAAGAAAGCGGCGGTGGCGGCAATGCACAGCCACAGTGGATATTTCCACGCATAACGAATCACGAAGAAGGTGAGCACGGTGGTGATCAGCATGTCGGTCGTCACGGCGATGCCGTAAGCTGAGGCCAATGCACCCGAGGATTTGAACATCACCACCGCCAGCACAATGGCAACGAACAGCGCCCAATTGACGAAGGGAATATAAATTTGCCCCGCTTCTTTGGTGGAGGTGTGCAAGATGCGCAAGCGCGGTAAAAAGCCAAGTTGCACCACTTGCTTGGTGACGGAGAAAGCGCCAGAGATCAAAGCTTGCGAAGCGATTACAGCCGCCATTGTGGCCAGCACCACCAGGGGGATCAACATCCAATCGGGTGCCATCATATAAAAAGGATTTTTGATCGCTTGTGGATTGGCCAAGAGCAGTGCGCCTTGACCAAAATAATTGAGCGTGAGCGCCGGCATGACGATGCTGAACCACGCGATGCGAATCGGGCGCTTGCCGAAATGCCCCATGTCGGCATAGAGCGCCTCAGCACCCGTGACGCACAAAATAATCGCGCCCAAAATGATGAAAGTAACGCCCGGGTTGTTCCACATGAACCCCAATGCGTAGTGCGGGCTGAGTGCGCGCAAAATTTCTGGGTGATCCCAAATATGAAAAATACCGAGACCAGCGAGTGTGGCAAACCACACCAGTGTGATCGGCCCGAAGAATTTACCAATGCGCGAGGTGCCGCTTTTTTGCACTGCAAAGAGCGCAAACAAAATCACCAAGGCGAGCGGCACCACCCACTTTTTGAACTGTGGCGAAATCACTTCCAGCCCTTCCACCGCGCCGAGCACCGAAATTGCGGGTGTGATGACGCCATCGCCATAAAACAGGCAGGTGCCAAAAATACCTACGATCAGCAAGACGCGGCGTAGCCTGGGTTGATCCTGCACGGCTCGCGAAGCCAAAGTCAGCATCGCCACCAAACCGCCTTCGCCTTCGTTATCTGCTCGCAGCACCAAGGCGACGTATTTGAACGAGACGATGACGGTGAGCGTCCAAAAGATCAGCGAGAGGATGCCGTAAATGTTTTGCGGCGTGAACGCCACATGCCCTGAGCCAAAAATCTCTTTAACGGCATACAGCACACTGGTGCCAATATCGCCATAGACGACTCCCACGGCACCTACAACGAGCGTGGCGAGCGGGGCTTTGTTGAATGACATTGTGGTTAACCCTAGGGAGGCCAGTATAGCCCTAGAGTTGGATTTTTATGAAGCCGGTTTCTCGTGTGATGAGATGCTGTGGAGCGCCTGCAACACATTTTCTCCCGTGCAGGGCGCATGCAGTTGGCTGAGATCGCCGCCGGCTTGTGCAATCGCATCGCGCAGGGCTTCCCATACACTGATGGCGAGCATGAAAGGCGGCTCGCCGACGGCTTTGCTGCCGAAGACGTTGTCTTCGCGATTGGGTTCATTCCATAAAGCGACCTTGAAATGCTTGGGGATGCAGCCGGTGGCGGGGATTTTGTAGGTGCTGGGGGCGTGAGTGCTCAAGTGGCCTTGGTTGTTCCACACGAGCTGCTCGGTGGTGAGCCAGCCCATGCCTTGCACGAATGCGCCTTCGATTTGGCCGATGTCAATGGCGGGATTGATGCTGCGGCCTGCGTCGTGCAGGATGTCAACTTTGAGCACGCGGCTTTCACCTGTGAGCGTGTCGATGATGACCTCAGAACAGGCTGCGCCATAGGCGAAATAGTAGAAGGGGCGGCCGCTCAAGGTGGTTTTGTCGTAGTGGATTTTTGGGGTGGCATAAAAGCCGTCGCTCCAGAGTTGGATGCGGTTGGCGTAGGCTTGTGCCACGACGGTTTGCCATGGGCGGGATTGCTTGGGGCTGATGACTTGACCGTCTTTGAATTCGATAGCGCCTGCGCCGCAGCTATCCAGGCCGCTCACGAAAGCGGCCAATTTTTCGCGCACGTTACGAGCGGCAAATTGCGCGGCGCGGCCATTCAAATCGGTGCCAGCGCTGGCTGCGGTGGCGCTGGCATTCGGCACTTTCGCAGTGTCGCTTGCCGTCATGCGAATCAGCTCGAATGGGATGCCTAATTCATCGGCCACGATTTGGACGATTTTGGTGTGCAGGCCTTGCCCCATTTCTGTGCCGCCATGGTTCACTTGCACGCTGCCATCGGTGTACACATGCACCAGAGCGCCGGCTTGGTTGAAGAGGGTGGCGGTGAAGCTGATGCCGAATTTGACGGGGGTGATGGCGAGGCCGCGCTTGAGCGTTGTTTGCTGAGAATTCCAAGCTTTTATGGCAGTTTGCCGGCGTGAATATTGCGCAGAGTGCTCTAGTTTTGATAGTAGGTCGTGGAGGATGTTGTCCTCGACTTGCATGCCGTAGTGGGTGGTGTTTCTGGCATGGTTGGCGCGGTTCGGAGAGTTAATTGGGGTCAGAGCCGAATTAATTTCGCTGCTGTTTTTGGCACTCGACGAGGTGGGAGAAATTAATTCAGATCTGACCCCATTTAAAGCTGCGTCGTAGAGGTTATTTTTGCGAACTTGTAAAGCATCCTTTTCAAATACCTTGCAATATCGCCCATGATGGTTTCGATCACCATCATGCCTTGGGGGCCGCCGAAGCCTCTAAAAGCCGTGTGGCTTTGCGTGTGGGTTTTGCAGCGGTAGGAGCTGATGGATACGTCTTGTAGGAAGTAGGCGTTGTCGACATGAAAAATGGCGCGGTCGGCGACTGGCCCTGAGAGATCGGCGCTGAAGCCGCAGTTCACGCGCATGCTCACTTTGAGGCCGCAGAGCAAGCCCTCGTCATCAAAGCCGACCTCGTAGTCGTAATCAAACGGATGGCGCTTGCCGGTGATCATGAAGTCGTCATCACGATCGAGCCGCAGCTTCACCGCTGCGCCAAATTTGCGCGCCGCCAGCGCCGCCCACACGGCCAAATGACCGGCCTGGGTTTCTTTTCCGCCGAATCCGCCGCCCATGCGCCGCGTTTGCACGCGCACCTCGTGCAAGGCAATGCCTAAGGCATGCGCTACCCAATGCTGCACCTCGCCTGGATGCTGCGTGCTGCTGTGAATGAGCCATTGCCCCATCTCCTGCGGCTGGGCGATGGCAATTTGACCTTCTAAATAAAAATGCTCTTGGCCACCGACTGAAAAGCTGCCTTGCAAACGGTGCTTCGCGGTTGTCAAGGCCGCCGCTGCATCGCCACGCGAGACATGCACGGGCGGGAGCACAAAGTGATTTTTTCCATCGCCTCTTGTGTGCTCAAAATTGCAGGCAGCGGCTCAATATCAGCTTTCACAAGCCGCGCTGCTCGCCGCGCTGTCATCACATCATCGGCCACGATGAGCGCCATCACGTTGCCCACATACTGCACCGTTTCGTTGGCAAAAATCGGCTCGTCATGGGCAAACGCAGCCAAAATCTTGTCGCCCGGAATATCCTGAGCCGTGACGATGCCGCGCACGCCGGCAAGCTTCAAAGCCTCAGAAAAATCCAAGCCGCGCACGCGCCCATGCGCCACGCGCGACATCACCGGGGCGGCATGCAGCATGCCTTGCAGCTCGGGCAGATCGTCAATATAGAGCGCCGCACCTTGCACTTGGGCGCGGGCGGATTCGTGAGGAATGGATTGACCGGCGCTGGACTGATTGGATGGCGAACTATTTCTTCGTTCATCCTGAGCTTGTCGAAGGATCGCTGAGGCTTCGACAGGCTCAGCCCGAACGTAGCTAGATACTGTCTTCATGCCAGCACCTCCAAATCCGCCCAATCTTCCAATCGGGTGAATGCTTCGCCGCGCAGCTCGCGCGAGAAGCGTTCGACTAAATTGCCCAGTAGCGTGCGGCGATAAGCGCTGCTGGCTCGCATATCGGAGATCGGTTGAAACTCGTCTTGCAGACTGCGTTTTATTGCATCAAATGAGCCACTTGCCGGCATAGAATCTGCGCAGAGTGCTTCTGTTTTAATAGCGCGTACAGGCGTAGCCGCTACGCCGCCCACGCCGATACTCCAGTCTTTCAGAGTCTCTCCATCGCGCTGCACAGAGATGGCGAGGCAGACCGCAGAAATATCATCGTCAAAGCGCTTGGAGACTTTGTAAATGCGAGAAAATTCTTGTGCAGTAGGCAAAGGCACTTTGATCCAAGCGAGCACTTCATCTGCCGCGATCACGTTTTTTCGATAGCCGGTGTAGAGCTTTTCAAGTGGCATCTCTCGGTGGCCGTGTGTGCTCATGAGCACTACATTCGCACCCAGCGCAATCAAGAGTGGCATCGAATCACCAATCGGCGAGCCGTTGGCTACATTGCCACCCAGCGTACCGCTGTTCCTCACGGTGAGCCCGGCAAAGCGCTTGGCAAAGGCGTTCAGTTGCGGACGGTCTTGCACCAAGGCGGCATAGGCCTCTTGCAGCGTGACCGCTGCGCCAATCGCGATGTGATGCGGGTAACGCTCAATGCGGCGCAGCTCCTGCACTTGCGTCACATCCAGCATCTGATCGAACTGCTGATCCCCTTTGTTGATCCACAGCCCGACATCGGTGCAGCCCGCCACGATCTGCGCCTTGGGATATTCACAGCGCAACGTGAGCAAATCGTTCAAATGACGGGGCAACAGGTAACTGCGGTCAGTGGCTAAAACTGCCTTATTTTCTAAAGCATTTTTGGCCTCTAGGCGGCATGAATACTGCGCAGAACGCTCACTTTTTGATAGTGACTGCATCTTCATCGCAGCATCCAAAATTGGCCGATAGCCGGTGCAGCGGCACAGATTGCCGCTCAAAGCCTCTTGTGCTGTGGCTCTATCAACCGTTTGCTCAGCCGCCATCGAGTTTTCATGCAGCGCAAACATGCTCATGGCGAACCCCGGCGTGCAAAAGCCGCATTGCGAGCCATGGCACTTAACAAGAGCCTCTTGCGCGGGATGCAAATCGCCGCCAGCGCTCAAATCTTCTACCACGGTCAACTCCTGCCCTGCAATCGAATGCGCCAAGCGAATGCAGCTGTTGATCGCTT
>JAAUOI010000038.1 GCA_012036375.1 Allobrachymonas sp.
CTGCCCGTAGTGGGCGCGGTCCATCTTGTTTTGATCAACTATGGGCTGGCAGGCGGCCAAGCGCGCGGCGCTGCCGGTGCATGAAGGCTTGCAAGCCGCGCAGAAAGACGCGCCCCAGACATCGGGCACGGCGCTCTCCAGTGCGCTGGCGTTTTCTTGGCTCAACCCGCATGCTTGGATTGACACTGCCGTCATCATCGGCACAGCCTCCTTGGTCTATGCCGCGCCCAGCAACTGGGGTGTTTGGCTTGGGCGCAGCGTTGGGCTCCGCACTCTGGTTTGTCGCTTTAGGCTTTGGCGCTGCCGCGCTGGCCAAGCGCTTGGCGCATCCGGCGGTGTGGCGAGCGATTGACGTGCTGGTAGTCATCACCATGTGGGGCACAGCGGCTTGGTTAGCCTACGGTCTGCTGAAATGAGACTGCGAAATTGCTACGAAAATAATAGCACTTTGCGCATATTTTATGCCGTCTAGAGCCTGATTTGGCATAAAAAACCGCCTTCTGATGACTCAGAAGGCGGTGTGGTCATCCAATCATTTACTGGAGTGTGATGTTGAATGCATTGGCTGCGCAAGTCGCCCCAAAGGTGTAATTCAGATTCGTCGCGCCTACCAATCCTTGTTGGCCATTGAGTGCTTGATTCAAAGAGGTATTACCAGAAGTGCACGAGCCATCGGCAATTCCGCTCACACAATAATCAAAGTTGACTGGCGTAGTGATGTTATTGGCCGTGATGCTGCCCGTGATGTTGACGCCGCAAGTTCCTGAGCCGCCACCAGCGCCCGAGCCGCCAATCGTGATACCTGTTCCGTTGAAGGAAAATGTCAGTGTCTGGCCGGGGTTGATGGTGTTGAAGGCGTTGGAAAAATTCGTTTGGAAAGTGGCGTTGAAACTGCTGGCTGTTCCAGCCAAGCCCATGAGTTGCTCTAAATTGAACGTGGGTGTCCCCGTTTGCTGCACGGTCATCACATATTGAGAGAATGCACGCAACACTTGTCCATAAGGATTGACAACGCCGGTGCCCGATACGATGGGCAATGTGGTGACCAGATTAGTATTACCTAAGCCAAACTGAGTGGCGATGTTATTGATCGCGGTTTGAAAGCCAGCCACAGTGTTGCCAGAATAGAAGTAGGCCAGATAGGTCAATGGCGTGAGGTGCACGGTTTGCGTGCCGTTTGTCGGGCTGATGATGGCTTTGAGTTGATTCAACGTCACGGTCTGGCCCGTGGCTTCGTCAAGGTAGGTGCCACCCTGAACTTCGACGACGACATCGCCGTTGGCAGTAATTCGCAAAGAGTAAGTGCCTGCTGGACTGGTGGTGGTCGTGCCCAAAATCGTGCCGCTTAGGCTGGAGACGGTGACAGTGCCTCCTGCGACAACGCCTTTGACTACACTGCCAGAGATGGTGGCTTCGACAGATGGATTTGCAGCAGGTGTTGCAGGCGCTACACCACCGCCCCCACCACCGCAACCGGCCAGTAAGCCCGTTAAAACCGCCAAACCAGCGCACAGAGTTCGAAAATGTTTGTTCATGATGTTTCCTAGAAAGAAGTGGCCATTGTGCGAAAAACCCTCGCTTTGAGCCATCCCCTGTTTGAGGGGGGTCTAAATGATGCGAGTTGTTAATCTATTTGGCATCATGCAAACGGATGATGCCAGGCTGATGTTGCGAGAAATCGGCTATTCTTGGCAATATGCACGCCGATGCCCTACAAAACGACCTGATTGACCGCATTTACGAATGCTCGTTTGTGCCCGAGGGCTGGCCGGCTGTGCTCGATGAGCTGGCGAGCTTGGTGCAGGCGCGGGGCGGGCAGCTCTTTGCGGTGCGCGACAAGGTGATGAATTGGACGACTTCGGCCAGCCTCACCGAGGTGTTTCACCAGTATGTGTCGCAAGGCTATTTCGCCCGCTGTGGCCGCAAAGTGTGTTTGTTTTCTAACCACCAGCCCAGTTTTTTGGCCGAACAAGACTATTGGACGCCAGAGCAAATTGAGGCCAATGAGATTTACCGCGAATTTTTTCGCCCGAATGGCCTAGGCTGGTCAGCCAGCACGGGCTTGGCCATGCCCACGCAGGACAACATCGTTTTCACACTGGAGCGCAATTTGGAGCGCGGGCCGATGGAGCGCGAAAAAATTGACCTGCTCAATGCACTGCGGCCGCATTTGGCTCGCGCGGCGCTGATCGCAGCGCGGCTGGGGCTGCGCAGTGCCCAAGGAGCCAGCGATACCCTCGCAACCATGGGCTTGCCAGCCGTGGTGCTCGATGAAGACGGACAGGTGGTTCTGGCCAATGACTTGATGACCGAGCTGCAAGACATGTTGCATTGGCGTGCGGGCAATCGCGTCGCGCTGGCCGATGGGCAGGCCAATGCCATGCTGTGGGCAGCTTGGCCACAACTGAAAGAGTCAGCCCCAAGCAGTGGTGAATCGATCCATTCGTTTGTTTTGCGTGGCAAAGAAGGTTTGGCGGCCAAGGTGGTGCATGTGTTGCCCATTCGCCGGGCGGCGCATGATATTTTTGCGCGTTCGTATGCCTTGCTGGTGATTACGCCGATCACGGCTAGAAAAGCGCCTCCGGTGGAGCTGCTCAGATCATTGTTTGATTTGACGGTAGCCGAAGCGCGTGTGGCGCGTGGCCTAGCAGGCGGCGAATCCTTGGACGATATTGCGGCCAGTGGCGCAGTCAGCCGCAACACAGTGCGTACTCAGTTGCAGCAGATTCTGGAAAAAACCGGCTGCACGCGGCAAGCGCAAGTGACGGCTTTGCTGTCCAACGTCAGCTTGCAATGAGTAAGCTTCAGCAGTCAAAAGACAACTATTCAACATGAACATCGTGATCCTAGGAGCTGGCCGAGTTGGCGAGAGCGTGGCGCAGAGTTTGGTGTCGGAGCGAAACGACATCACCATCATTGACACCGATCCAGCGCGGTTGAAAAATTTGCAGGAGCGTATGGATTTGCGCGGCGTGGCGGGCAATGGTATTGAACCCTCCATTTTGCAAGCGGCTGGCATTGAAGATGCGGATATGTTGATTGCTTGCGCACCGATGGACGAGACGAATTTGGTGGTGTGCAAGCTGGCGCGGGAAATTTTTAATGTGCCGACCACGATTGCCCGGGTGAGAAGTCCGGAATTTCAAAATGGCAGCGAGCTGCTAGAAAAATCGGGTTTTGCAGTCGATCATGTGATCTGCCCAGAGCAGAGCGTGACGGCCTATATTCGCAAATTGATTGAATACCCCGAGGCGCTGCAAGTGCTGGAGTTTGCCGATGGCTTGGTGAGCTTGATTGCGGTGCGGGCGGTGGCCGGTGGGCCACTGGTGCAGCACAGTTTGGCGGAGATCCCGCTGCTCGTGCCCGGCCTTGATATGCGTATCGTGGCAATTTACCGGCAAGACCGTGTGGTGCCCGATTTGGACGGTGCCACGCGCGTTGAGCCTGGCGATGAGGTGTTTGTGCTCGCGGCCACTGAACATATTCGCCAAGTGCTCGGCGCTTTGCGCAAGCGCGATCATGCGGTCAAGCGCATCATGATCGCGGGCGGCGGCAAAGTGGGCTTGCGCCTAGCGCGAGACCTGCAAGGGCAATGCCAGATCAAGATGTTGGAGCGTGATCGAAGTCGCTGCGAATACCTTGCCACGCAGTTGCCAGCTGATGTGCTTGTGCTGCATGGCGACTCGACCGACGAAGACTTGCTGGTGGACGAAAACGTGCAAGACATGGATTTGTTTCTCTCGCTCACGAGCGACGATGAGGACAATATCTTGGCTTGCCTCTTGGCCAAACGCTATGGGGCGCATCGTGTACTCGCTGTAATTAACCGCCGTGCATATGCCGAATTGGTGCAAGGCACGCAGATTGACATTGCGATTTCACCGAGTCAGACGGTGATTGGTGAACTGCTGGCTTTTGTGCGGCGCGGCGATGTCGAGGCTGTGCACAGCTTGCGGCGCGGCGCGGCGGAAGCGCTCGAAGCGATCGTGCGTGGCGATGCCAAGACCTGCAAGATGGCCGGGCGGCGCATTGAAGAAGTTGCCTTGCCTGCGGGCGCTCAGGTGGGCGCGATTGTGCGTGGACTGCACCGGGCCGACGGCAGCGAGGCCGGTGATGAAGCCAAACCGCAGGTGCTGATTGCGCATCACGATACGCTGGTGCAGCCCAATGACCATGTGATCGTCTTCGTGCCGCGCAAGCGTATGGTGCGCGAGGTGGAAAAGCTTTTCCAAGTTAGCGCGACATTTTTCTAAATTCAATACTGAATCGTTATGCGCACTCTTGCTGTGATCGCACTCGTTGGCCGCATGGTGATGCTGTTTGCGCTTTTGATGCTGGTGCCCTTGGCTTTTGCGCTCAGCCGCCATGATCTAGCCGAGGCGGCGTTTATTAAAAGTATTGTTATTACAGCGGTCAGTGGTGTGTTGATGAGTTTGACGACGCTGCGTTTTCGTCGCGAATTGCAGCCGCGCGATGGCTTTGTCTTGGTGGGGATGACTTGGTTGGTATTGCCGGTGTTTGGGGCGATTCCGCTGTGGCTGGCTGTGCCCAATATCACTGTGACGAATGCCTATTTTGAAGCGATGTCAGCGTTTACCGCCACGGGTGCGACGGCGATTTCTGGTTTGGATCAGTTGCCGCTTTCAGTCAATGTATGGCGCCTGTTCATGATGTGGGTGGGCGGCTTGGGCATCATCGTATTGGCCGTGGCGATATTGCCAATGCTGGGCGTGGGCGGCTCGCAGATGTACAAAGCCGAAGCGGCTGGCCCGATGAAGGATCAAAAACTCACGCCGCGCATTGCCGATACGGCGCGGGTGATTTGGGTCACTTATGGCATTTTGTCCGTGGCTTGTTTTTTGAGCTATCGCCTCGCGGGCATGAGCTGGATCGATGCGTTTTACACATGTGCAGCACGGTCAGCTTGGGCGGATTTTCTAATTACGATGCGAGCTTTGGGCACTTCGATTCCGCGCGGATTGAGGCCGTTGCGATAGTTTTTATGCTGCTCTCAGGTATCAATTTGGTGATGTATTTCGTTGCTTGGCGCGAGCGCTCTCTCGCTGCGCTGTGGCGCAATACGGAGGTGCGGGCGTTTTATGTGGTGCTCTTGGCCAGTATCGCCTTGATCACCGGCTACTTGATGACGCACGGCACTTATCCGAGCTTCGATCAAGCCTTTCGGCAAACCGCGTTTCATGTGGTCTCGATTGCCACGACGACGGGCTATGCGAATCATGATTACGCGCAATGGCCTTTGTTTGCGCCGCTTTTGATGATTCTGCTGGGCTGCTTTGCCACTTGTGCGGGCTCTACAGGTGGCGGTATCAAGATGGTTCGCTTGCTGCTGCTGCTCAAGCAAGCTCGGCGCGAGCTGGTGCGCATTGTGCATCCGAATGTGGTCAATCCCGTGGTTTTGGGCGGGCAGGCGGTGGGTGATCGGGTGATGCAGGGCGTGATTGCTTTCATGATGATCTATGGTGCCACATTGGTGGGCTTGACCATGACGCTGGTATTCAGTGGCTTAGAAATTGTGACGGCGTTCACAGCGGTGATCGCTTGTGTGAACAATATTGGCCCGGGCTTGGGGGATGTGGGGCCAGCGGTGAATTACGGTAGCCTGTCCGATTTTCAGACTTGGGTCTGCACCTTGGCCATGCTGCTGGGGCGATTGGAGCTACTGAGCTTGCTGGTGCTGTTTACGCCAGCGTTTTGGCGCAAGTGACGCGCCGTTTTTCAAGCCCGCATTTGGCGTTGAAACAGGCCACCCGCCAGCCGCACCACATCGCCTTGCAGCTCCAAATCCAGCAATTGCGCTTGCACTTGGGCGGCGGGCAGGCCGCAGCGTTCAATCAGATTGTCCAAGCTCACGGGGTCATAGCCCAAGGCTTGGATCAGGGCAGATTCTGATGCGCCATTGTCGGCTGATGTCGGTTCTTTCTGCGGGTTGTTTTTAGATTGATTTTTTAAGTGTTTTTGGCCACTAGCCGGCATAGAATATGCGTCGAGTGCTATTGAATTAGTAGTAACTTGTGATGCTGAACCTGTCTTGTCAAATGGCACAGACAACTCATCCAACACATCTTGCGCACTCTCCACCAGCTTCGCGCCTTGTTTGATGAGATGGTGGCAGCCTTTGGATTGTGGGTTGTGAATCGAGCCTGGAATGGCGAAAACGTCTTTGCCCAAATCGAGTGCCTGCCGCGCCGTGATCAGCGAGCCGGATTGAATCGCGGCCTCCACCACCAGTGTGCCTTGTGTGAGCGCAGCAATGATGCGATTGCGCCGAGGAAAATTCTCAGCCAAGGGTGGTGTGCCAATCGGAAATTCGCTGATGATTAAACCGCGCTGCACTATGCGGTGCGCTAAATCATGATGCCGCTTGGGATACACGCGATCTAAACCTGTGCCGACCACAGCGATGGTTGAGCCCACACAGTCGCCCAATTCTTGCTGCGCATCGAGCGCACCTTCATGCGCTGCGCCGTCGATACCCAGCGCCAAGCCACTAACGATGTGAGTACCTGCTTGCGCAAAGCTTTTCGCGAAGCTGCGGGCGTTTTGCAAGCCCTGTGGCGTGGCATTGCGGCTGCCGACGATGGCCAGATCGTTGGCAGTGGTTTTGGAGCGCAAGTTATCCCAGACGCGAGCTGAACCCGTGGCATACAGCAAGATCGGCGGATCAGCCAAACTCAGTAATGTAGGTGGATAGTCAGGGTCGGCCAAGCTGCAAATTCGGCGAATATTGTTGTCTTGCGGGGAGGAGCCAGCGCCAGCATCCAAGCCAGAATGAGCGCCTTTTAGCCATTGCCAAGCGGCGTTCAGCGCGGCCTCAGCATCATCAGGCACCGCCAACAGCGCGCTAGCCAATCGCTCGCCCACGCAAGCGGCCAGAGCTGCTGGGCTTTGAACGAAAATCTGCTCGGGTAGGCCGAATGTTGACAGCAGCTTGCGTGCTGTCACCGGACCAATGCCAGAGGCTAGCTGCAAGCGCAGCCAAGCGCCAAGCTCTTCGCGCTGCATACCAGAGAATCGATGAGGTTTAGCGTGGATTGACCAAGCGGTCGCCGACCTTCACACCATCGTTGATTTGTAAGATCAGCGCATAAGAGACTTTGTCGAACGTGCGGAACACCATGGCCAAACCATTGCGTTCATCGGGCAGTTTGATTTGCTCGGGCTTGCCTTCTAAGCCACTGCGGTCTGTCATCGAGCGCCCGTCTTTGATGATCGCCAACACATGGCCGACTTCCAAGCCATCGGCCACGCCTTTGTTCAAACTAATCACATCGTTCTGACCAGCGCGAGCAACGTTGTTGCCGTACATGGCCATGACCCGCACACCCTCAATCGGGCGGCCAGGCGCGCGTGGCACATAGGTGGGGAATTCACGTCTTGGCTCAGGAAGCAAGCGGTCGCCAGCGCGCATTTCTTCTTTATTGGAGACGATGTCCAAGGTGGCTGGGATAAGTTCTTTGATAGGTTTGCCATCTTTATCTGTCACGTCGCGCACACTCTCGCCTCGCGCCAAATCCGCTGCGCCGAGGAACTGGGCTTCATAGGCGAGGATCGTGCCTGTCGTCGGGTCTCGCAAGGCAACAGCGTTGCGATAAATGCGGTAGCGCACAGGAGAAGTTTTCTCGGTGGGCAAATCGCCAACTTTGCTGGTGCGGGCGTAGACGCGATCACCCTTGGCGAAAAGCACACGCTCATTGTCTGCGCCGATCAAGCGCGGTGCGCTGGCATGTGCGGCTTCATCTACCAGCACAGGCTCGGCCAAAAAGGGTTCGAGCAAATTGCCAGGCAGGGTGGGAATAGCAGCATCTGCCAATGTTTCATAACGTGTGCGCGGCGATACTTTCACCGTCAGCAGCTCGCCCGCCCCGCCACGCGCGCGCAAAATCGCACGCCCAGAGCTTTTATCGAGCACCAACACTTGGCCAGGAAAAATGCGATGTGGGTTGCGAATATCGTTCAGATTCATACCCCACAGCTCGGGCCAGCGCCAAGGCTGCTTCAGATACAAGCCAGAGATCGCCCACAGTGTGTCGCCGCTTTTCACGGTGTAGCTGTCGGGCGCATTGGCGGCCAACTCATCAAGTGCTACGCCGCCTTGCGCCACGCGCTGAGCGGTGGCTTTTTGCGCAGGCGTGGTGACGTTTTGCGCAAACGCGGTATGACTTAGGCCGCCAAGGCTGCTTGCAAAGAGGCCAGCGACCATCAAAAGCTGCTGAAGATGTGATTTGGGCTGCTTCATGCGTGTTTTCCCACCAAGTTGAAACTAGAAATTACTATCAATTTTGATCTTAACCTATTGATTTGGCAAGATTTCTTGCTTTTTTCTGCGATACGTAGGCAGCCGCAGGCCCGAAATATTGCGAAAATACGTCATTTCCAGCAAACCCAGCTTCAATTTGTCGCTGAAATTTGCCTTCCGACTTCGCTTCAAAACCCTCTGCACCATGTCATCCCCTCAAATTTTGCCCATCTTGCACTATCCTGACCCGCGCCTGCACAAGGTGGCCAAGCCGGTGGATTTGGCCGCAGGCGTGCCCAAGCACATCCAAGCGCTGATTGCCAACATGCTGACCACCATGTATGACGCGCAGGGCATCGGTTTGGCCGCCACGCAGGTGGATGTGCATGAGCGCCTGATCGTGATTGATGTGAGCGAAGAGCGCAACGCGCCGATTGTGCTCATCAACCCCAACGTCACTTGGGCGAGCGCTGAGAAGCAAAAGGGTGATGAAGGCTGCCTGTCTGTGCCCGGCATTTACGATGGCGTGGAGCGCAGCACATCCGTGAAGGTCAGCGCTGCGGATGAGCATGGCCAAGTGCGCGAAATTTCAGCCGACGGTTTGCTCGCTGTGTGCATGCAGCACGAGATGGATCATTTGATGGGCAAGGTGTTTGTGGAATACCTCTCGCCACTCAAGCGCACGCGCATTAAAAGCAAAATGGCCAAGCTGGAGCGCGAAGAATCGTCTTCGCGCAAATAACACCGATCAGGTCATCCCAATGAAAGTGATCTTCGCGGGCACGCCCGAGTTCGCGCGTGTGGCGCTAGCAAGCTTGCATCGTGCAGGCTTTCAAATTGCTTTGGTACTGACGCAACCTGATCGCCCCGCTGGCCGTGGCATGAAGCTACAAGCCTCTGCCGTGAAACAGTTTGCCTTAGAGCATGGCATGCAGGTGGCGCAGCCGCGCAGCTTGCGGCTAGATGGCAAATATCCTGAAGATGCAGCGGCTGCCAAAGCCGCGATTGACGTTGCGCAAGCTGATGTCATGATCGTGGCAGCTTATGGGTTGATCTTGCCGCGGTGGGTGCTGGATACACCGCGCTTGGGGTGTTTGAATATTCACGCTAGCTTGCTGCCACGCTGGCGCGGCGCAGCGCCGATTCACCGCGCGATAGAAGCCGGCGATGACGAGACGGGCATCACCATCATGCAGATGGATACAGGCCTCGATACCGGCGGCATGCTGATCGTAGAAAAACTGCCCATTAACGCGGACGACACGACACCAACTTTGCACGATAAGCTCGCAGTACTCGGCGGCCGCATGATCGTCGAGGCGCTGGAAATTGCAGCCTGCGGCAGCCTCACGCGTACGCCGCAACCCGCGCAAGGCATCACCTATGCTGCAAAAATCGACAAGTCTGAGAGCGCAGTGAATTGGCAAACCAGTGCCGAGCAAATCGAACGCCGCCTCCGGGCTTTTGCCCCTTCGCCCGGATGCACAGCTAGGCTGCGCGGCGAAACGATCAAGCTCTGCGCAGCGCAAGTCATTTCTTCTGATTGCTATGAAAAATATAGCAATCAGCGCAGCATTCATGCCGGCGAAGGCTCGATTTTGCTTATAAATGAGCAAGGCATAGACGTCCTCTGCGGCCAACACAGCATCTTGCGTATCACCGAACTGCAACGCGCCGGCGGCAAGCGCATGAATGCTGGAGAATTCTTGCGTGGGTTTGAAATTGAAGTGGGCGAGCGATTTGAATCCATCTGATCAGCCAGCGCAGTTGCGCCAGACTGTGGCCGCTCAAGAGCCTGTTTGGCGACAACCGGAATTTCTGCAAGGTGCTAAAGACATGAGCCATGTGGCACCGGGCATTGCCGCTTGGGGCTTGATGACGGGCGTGGCAATGATGAAGTCGGGCCTCTCGCTCGTTGAAAGCCTGGCGATGGCGCTCTTGGTGTTTGCGGGTAGCTCGCAGCTGGCTGCCATGCCTTTGATTGTGGCGGTGCACCGATTGGGGTGATTTTGGCCACGGCGTTTTGCGTGAATCTGCGCTTTGTGGTGTTCAGTCTGCACCTGCGGCCGTACATGATGCACTTGCCGCTGTGGCGCAGGCTGCTTGGCGGCTATCTCACGGCGGATTTGACCTATGTGCTCTTCACACAACGCTTTCCCAAGCCGGTGAGTGTTGGAGAAAATGCTATGAATACAATAGCACTCGGCGCAGATTCTATGCCGGCGAGTGCCGCAAAAGACTTAAAAAACCTGCTGCTGGAACGAGATCGGCAGCAGGCTTATTTGCTGGGCAATAGCTTGGTCAATTGGGGAAGTTGGGTCTTGCCTTGCGTGGCGGGGGTGCTGCTGGCGGGCATCATTCCTGAGCGCTGGGGTTTGGGTTTTGCGGGGATTTTGGCGCTGATTGGAATTACCTGTTCGCTGGCCAGCAGCCGGCTGCGGGTGGTCTCGGCCTTGATCGCGGGCGCAGCGGGCGTGGCGGCGTTTGCGCTGCCGCTGCGCCTGAATATTTTGGTGGCGATTGCGGTGGCTGTGGTGGTGTGCTTGTCGCTGCGTGGTTTGAAAGCGCAGGTGCGCACATGAATGCCTCTACCGATGTGTGGACGCTCGTGACCATCCTAGGCCTGGCCTGCGTCACCGTCATTACGCGCAGCTTCTTTTTCATCAGCCGCAAGCCATTCAAGCTGCCGGCTTGGGCAGAGCTGGGGCTGCAATACGCGCCAATTGCCGCGCTCTCTGCCGTGATCGTGCCGGAGATCATCATGATGCAAGGCGAGCTGATCAGCACACTCAAAGATGCGCGGATTTATGGTGCATTGGCGGGCGCGGCGGTGTTTTATTGGCGGCGCAATACCTTGGCCTGTATTGCAGCGGGGATGGCGGTGTATTTGCCGCTGCGATTGGTGCTGGGGTGGTAGAGCAGCAGAAGATGGTCTGTCATCAAGTTTACATCTTGCATCAATACGATAAGTGTTTAAGCAAAAGGCTCTGCACATGTCATTGGTTAAAACGGAAAAAGGCCGTAACGCAATGCTGAATCGCGATCTAAGTCTGACGCAACGTGAAAGACAAATCTTGGTGCTGTCTAATGGAAAACGCGGACGCTCCGAAATTCGTGCAATGTTCAAGGCCGACATCACTGATGATTTCAAGCGTTTGTTTGCATTGAATCTCCTTATTGACATCAGCAAAGAAGCGATCAATTCGGAAAATATGAGCGCTACAGGTACATTTCGTACCAGCGCGGTCAACAACTTTCCTTTCTCAACAGAATACCGCGAAACCACGGGTTTCGGAGCGCTCGCCTTGGCCGACTCTCGCCCCATGTTTCAGCGTTCGCAGCCACAATCCGCCCCCGCGCCCATGGCTACTCCTGCGGCGCAAAGGCCGAAACCTGTTGCATCCGGCACACCCACAACGCGCCGCTCGATGGCAGCGGCCAAGATGTACATGATCGATATTTTGCAACGCATGCGCGATATGGATTCACCGGCATTTGCAGTCGCTATTCAAACGAGTACCGATGAGGCCGATCTCGCGCGAAATCTAGTCAACGCCATTCGCTTTATTTACCGCAAATCTGGCGGAACCTTTGGCGCACGCGTGTTTGAGAAACTCTATGAAACGCTACCCGAAATGTATCTGTTTGAAATGGAGCATTTGGCTGTTGAGCTGGCTGAGTCGCCGCAGTGAGACCGGCAATTGATTCAAGCCGATTTATTGCAGACGCTTGATCAAGCTCGACGTATCCCAGCGCTGGCCGCCCATGCTTTGCACATCAGCATAGAACTGATCGACGAGTGCCGTGACGGGCAGTTTTGCCCCGTTGCGTTTGGCTTCATCGAGCACGAGGCCTAAATCTTTGCGCATCCAATCGACGGCAAAGCCAAAATCGAATTTGTCAGCCACCATGGTTTTGCCGCGATTGTCCATTTGCCAGCTCTGCGCAGCGCCTTTGCCGATCACATCCAGCACGAGATTCACATCCAGCCCGGCTTTGCCGCCAAACGCAATCGCCTCCGATAAGCCTTGCACCAAGCCTGCAATCGCAATTTGATTGACCATTTTGGTGAGCTGCCCTGCGCCGGCCTCACCCATGCGCGTGAAGGCTTTAGAAAATGCCATTCCGGCGGGCTTGGCGGCATCAAACGCTTCCTTGTCGCCGCCGCACATCACGGTGAGCATGCCGTTTTGCGCGCCGGCCTGCCCGCCAGAGACGGGCGCATCGACAAAATGCAAACCCTTGGCTTGCGCTACGGCATACAGCTCACGCGCGATCGTTGCTGAAGCGGTGGTGTGATCGACAAAAATCGCGCCCGGTTTCATCCCTGCGAAAGCACCCGCTTCGCCCAGCACCACGCTGCGCAAATCATCATCATTGCCTGCGCAGCAGAACACGAGGTCTGCCTCTTTGACCGCCTCTTGCGGCGTTAAACCACGTTTTGCCCCAGCAAATTCTGCGCAGAATGCTTCGCTTTTTGCAGCGCTTCGGTTATAGACGGTGACGTGATGCCCCGCTTTCAGCAAATGCCCCGCCATGGGATAACCCATCACGCCCAGGCAGAGAAAGGTGACCTTTTGAGAAGGCGCTGATTCGTAGGTTTTTGCGTTGATGGAAGACATGAGAGTATTCAAAAGAGGAATTAAACAATGGCAAACATTTCGGTGCCAGCGGCCAAATCTTGTGTTTTGGCGCGCTGAGAATTGAGCTTGATTTGCAGGCGCAGGTCGTTGACCGAATCGGCATTGCGCAGTGCGTCTTCAAAAGTGATTTGATTGGTTTCAAAGCCATCAAACAGCGCTTGGTCGAAGGTTTGCATGCCCAAATTGCGGCTCTTTTTCATGATTTCTTTGATCTCGGCCACATCGCCCTTGAAGATCAAATCAGAAATGAGTGGCGTGTTGAGCATGATCTCCACTGCGGCAAAGCGCCCCTTACCGTCTTGCTTGGGCACCAAGCGCTGCGACACCAAGCCCTTGAGGTTGAGCGACAAATCCATGAGTAACTGCGCGCGGCGCTCTTCAGGGAAGAAGTTGATGATGCGATCCAAGGCTTGGTTGGCGCTGTTAGCGTGTAGCGTGGCCATGCAGAGGTGACCCGTTTCAGCGAATGCCACGGCATGCTCCATCGTCTCGCGGTCACGAATCTCACCCATCAAGATCACATCGGGCGCTTGGCGCAGGGTGTTCTTCAAGGCGGCTTCCCACGATTCGGTATCGAGGCCCACTTCACGCTGCGTCACCACGCAATTCTTGTGCGGATGCACAAATTCCACCGGGTCTTCAATCGTGATGATGTGGCCGTAAGAATTTTCGTTGCGATGGTTGATCATCGCGGCCAGCGAAGTTGATTTGCCCGAGCCGGTGGCACCCACCAAAATCAGCAGCCCGCGCTTGGTCATCACCACTTCAGAGAGCACGGGCGGCAAGCCCAGTGATTCCACCGTGGGCAGCGTTTGCGGAATCACCCGCAGCACCATGCCCACCTTGCCTTGCTGAATGAAGGCATTCACACGAAAGCGCCCCACGCCCGGCGGTGAGATGGCGAAATTGCATTCTTTGGTGCGCTCAAACTCAGCGGCTTGCTTGTCGTTCATGATCGAACGAGCGAGCGCCAAGGTATGCGCCGCAGATAGAGGCTGCGGCGAGACTTTGGCAATCTTTCCATCGACCTTGACGGCAGGCGGAAAGTCGCCCGTGAGAAACAAATCTGAGCCATTGCGGCTGACCATCAATTTCAGCAGGTCATTGATGAATTTCGATGCTTGGTCGCGTTCCATGAAGCGCCTCCTTTCTTTAAGAGGAATACGTTTAAAACAGCCGGACGCGAAATTCGCGAAAGTAGCGCAAAATTCGCGTCCGGCTTTTGCATTTTTAAATCTAACCTACGAAGTTTTCGGGGATTTTCGCTTTGCTGCGTGCTTCTGCGGGAGAGATCATGTTGCGTTTGACGAGGTCGGTGAGGTTTTGGTCCAGGGTTTGCATGCCCACGCTGTTGCCGGTTTGGATGGCGGAATACATCTGAGCCACCTTGGCTTCACGAATCAGGTTGCGGATGGCGGGCGTGCCGAGCATGATTTCGTGTGCGGCCACGCGGCCTTGGCCGTCTTTGGTTTTGCACAAGGTCTGCGAGATCACCGCTTGCAGCGATTCTGAGAGCATGGCACGCACCATCTCTTTTTCGTCAGCGGGGAACACGTCGATGATACGGTCAATGGTTTTCGCGGCGCTCGATGTATGCAGCGTGCCGAAGACCAAGTGGCCGGTTTCGGCGGCGGTCATGGCCAAGCGAATGGTTTCCAAATCGCGCATCTCGCCCACCAAAATACAGTCCGGGTCTTCGCGCAGCGCGGATTTGAGCGCGGCTGCAAACGACAGCGTCATCGGGCCGACTTCGCGTTGGTTGACCAAGCATTTTTGGATTCGTGAACGAATTCAATCGGGTCTTCCACGGTGAGGATGTTGGCCGTATTCGGTTTCGTTCAAGAAGTTCACCATGGCGGCCAATGTGGTGGATTTGCCCGAACCCGTAGGGCCCGTGAC
>JAAUOI010000307.1 GCA_012036375.1 Allobrachymonas sp.
CGCCACGATGTCAGCCTCGCGTGCATGTTGCTTGGCGTTGAGCACCTGATGCGGCAACTTTGCTTTTTCGAGCAGGCCTGAGATCAACTCAGAGTTTTCAATCGAGGTGGTGCCCACCAGCACGGGCTGGCCGCGCTCATAGCATTCGCGAATGTCGGCGATGGCGGCGTTGTAGCGCTCGGGGCCGGTTTTGTAGACGCGATCGAGCTGATCATCGCGCTTACTGGGTTTGTTTGGCGGGATGATGACCGTCTCTAAACTGTAGATCTCTTGGAATTCAAAGGCTTCAGTATCGGCCGTGCCGGTCATGCCAGCGAGCTTGCCGTAGAGGCGGAAATAGTTTTGGAAGGTGATGGAGGCCAGCGTCTTGGTTCTCGGCCTGAATTTGCACGTCTTCTTTGGCTTCGACCGCTTGGTGCAAACCATCGCTCCAGCGGCGGCCCGTCATGAGGCGGCCTGTGAACTCATCCACGATGATGACTTCGCCCGCTTGCACCACGTAATTCTGATCGCGATGGTAGAGGTGATGCGCACGCAAGGCGGCATTGAGGTGATGCATCAGGGTGATATTGGCCGGGTCATAGAGCGATGCGCCCTCGGGAATCAGGCCAAGATTGAACAAAATTCGCTCGGAATTTTCGTGGCCTTGCTCGGTTAAATACGCTTGATGGCTTTTTTCATCGACGGTGAAATCGCCGGGCTTGATCACGCCTTCTCCGGTGCGCGGATCGGCTTCGCCTTCTTGCTTGACGAGCAGCGGCACGACTTTATTCAATGCGATGTACACGTCGGTGTGGTCTTCGGCTTGGCCGGAGATGATCAGCGGCGTGCGCGCCTCATCAATCAGGATCGAATCGACCTCATCAACGATGGCAAACGAGAGGCCGCGCTGCACGCGATCAGCCGTCTCATAGACCATGTTGTCGCGCAAATAATCAAAGCCGTATTCGTTGTTTGTGCCGTAGGTGATGTCGGCTTTGTAGGCGGCTTGCTTTTCTTCACGCTGCATTTGCGGCAAGTTGATGCCCACCGTGAGACCCAAATAGTTGTAGAGCTTGCCCATCCATGTGGCGTCGCGACTGGCCAAATAGTCGTTCACGGTGACGACGTGCACGCCTTTGCCTGACAGGGCGTTCAAGTAGACAGGCAGCGTGGCGGTGAGCGTTTTACCCTCGCCCGTGCGCATTTCGGAAATCTTGCCTTCATGGAGCGCCATACCGCCGACAAGCTGCACGTCAAAATGCCGCATTTTCATCACGCGCTTGGAAGCCTCACGCACCACCGCAAACGCCTCGGGCAGTAGTGCATCCAGCGTTTCGCCTTTGGCAATACGCTCTTTGAATTCGGTGGTTTTGGCTTTGAGCTGCTCCTCTGTCAGGCTTTCTAGGCCACGCTCTAAGCTGTTGATGCGCTCGACGGTTTTGCGATAGCCCTTGAGCAAACGATCGTTGCGGGAGCCGAAAATCTTGGTCAGGATATTGGTAGCCATGCGGTCATGGCTTGTGGCTGCGCGAAAGCGCTGCAAAACACAAGCGATTCTTTCTGTGAATTCTGAGAATATGGGGCTGCTTGCACAGTTCCCAAGGTAACCCGCGATTTTAGCGGTTCATAGGCAGGCTCTTGCACAGGCATTGCGACTGAGCAAGGCGTTTAAGTTAGCGCTTGCTTTGAGTTTCTGAATTGGCCTTGGCGCTTGAATCCGTCGGCATCGAAGGCGGCAAAGTCGTGCCGCCCTTGGTCAAGAAGGTTTGCGGGTCTTGCGGCGTGCCATCGGCGAGAACTTCAAAGTGCAGATGCGGGCCAGTAGATCGTCCCGTGGAGCCCACTGCGGCGATTTTCTGGCCGCGCTTAACCAAATCGCCCTTTTTCACGAAAGTGGCCGAGGCGTGGGCATAGCGTGTGATGAGGCCATTGCCGTGGTCGATTTCCACCATATTGCCATAAGCGGCGTGGTATTCCTGCACCACCACCACGCCACCTGCCGCAGCCAAAATCGGCGTGCCGGGATCAGCTTGGAAATCCAAGCCTGTATGCAAAGCCGAACGCCCCGTGATCGGATCTGAGCGCCAACCAAAGGCAGAGCCTAAATGCGAGCCGGGTACGGGTTGCGCGGTGGGCACGAGGAGCTTGGCGATTTTTTGGTCGAACAGGCGCGTTTCCATCAGCGTGAGGATGTCGACTTTTTGTGTGTTGATGGCTTCTAAATCTGCCACCGTTTTTTGCAATTGCTCCAATGAGAGCGAATGGTTACCAATCAAGGCACCGCCGGCTGCGGGCGGCAACTTAGCAGCTGGCGGCACGGGCACGCCCGCAAGCTGGGAGACACGCTCGGTCAGCTGCTCTAATTGCAACAATTTGGCCTGCATTTCGCCCACGCGCTTGGCCATGGCATCAATGTTTTCTCGCATGTAGCGATCACGCTGATCAAACTCATCTTTCACCACCAATTTCACGAGCGAACCGATGACTGGCCAGCCCTCGCGTGCGCCTTTGAGAAACACGAGGTGATACAGGCCAAACGACACCAGCATGAGCAAGAGCGACAAGGCCAAGCCCGCGAGAATGAGTTTTGCGCCACTTAAGTGCAACGGCTTGGATTTGGCCAGCCAAGCATCCGTGATAATCAAATGCATCGTGTGTACTTCCGTAGCTCTATTGCCCTAGGGATTGTGCCGATCAAACCCCGCTCATTCGTGAGACCATGACCCGCTCTTACAAATCTTCCCCTGAAACTCTGACTCCCGAGCAGACTGTGGCAACGACTTTGCCACAGACTTTGCTCAAGGCAAAAGGGCTTGCATCATACCTGCCCTTGCGCACGGTGCGCTTGCGCTCTGCAGTGCCGTTGGCTCAGGCGGTCCATCAAGCCCCGAGTTTGGCTTTGTTGGCGCAGCGGGCGCAGGCTTCCAGTGACTGCTTGCGCCTCGTCACACCCTTGTTACCACCAGCCTTGCGAACGGGTATCGCTGCTGGACCACTGGAGGAGGGGCAATGGTGCTTGCTCGCTGCCAACAGTGCCGTAGCGGCTAAATTGCGCCAACTCACCCCAGCTTTGGCCGCCCATTTGCGAACACAAGGACAGGCCATTGAAGGCATTCGCATCAAAATCGCTGGTTTATCGTGAGAGATGCGAAGAAGAATTTGGTGCCGCTTGTCGGGATTGAACTGACGACCTACCGCTTACAAGGCGGTTGCTCTACCACTGAGCTAAAGCGGCGACAAGTCGAATTTTAACCGCTGATTTGCTGTAAAACGCGTCGCGAGTACATGCGCGGTGATGCCCGAAGTTTTCTGCGGTACAGACGCCTAGCTGTTGTGGCCCTTATTTGATTCGCGTCAGTGAAGGGCGATCTTTTTGCCGCCGTTGGGCGCTGGGGGAGGTGCGTCTGGTGGCGGCTCGTCAGTGCGGGCGCTGGATTTGAGCTGGACGATGGTACTGCTGGTTTTTCTACTTGGTTCAGCAGAGGCGCAGGTAGAGGGTGGGGTCGTTTGCGGCTCGTCGACCACACGCAAGCCGCTGATGCGCTTGTCTTTCTTTTGGGCGAAGGCTGAACTTCGCCGCGCGGGGGCACCGATTGCGGCACAGGAAAGGCCATGCCTTGGCCGTTTTCCCTCGCGTAAATAGCGATCACATGATCCATCGGCACGACGATTTCTCGGGCGATGCCGCCAAAGCGGGCTTTGAAGCGCACGGATTCATTGTCAATCGTCAAATTGCTGGTGGCATCCATGCTGACGTTGAGCACGATTTCGTGTTTTTCACATACTCGCGCGGCACTTTGACCGTATCGTCTACATACGCGGCGATGTAGGGCGTGAGCGCATTGTCTGAACACCACTCATACAA
>JAAUOI010000039.1 GCA_012036375.1 Allobrachymonas sp.
AGGAATAGTTGCGAGCGGACGTCAGTGTGCTGGGTGCAAGATTGCCCGATCCAGTGAATTCAATATTACCACCATTCGCCGTTTTGCCGACGATGACATGCCCCACAGAATTGGCAAGGTATTGATTTTGCGCGTAAGTGATTTGTGTTGTGCCCGCAACGGCAGGGCCTATGGTGTCGATGAATCGTATGTTTTGGTTGTTCGATCTGCCTTGCAAGCCTACGTGGTTAAAGTTCGTAATTGAATTGGGTAAAGCGCCCAAAATAAGGAACTCGTCTGCAGCCAGCACCATGTCGCTATTGGCATTGCCTGTCACCGTGCCGGTGATGTGGGTATTTTGGCTCGCAAGGAAGTCCAGATGTGCGGTGCCCGTGCCTAAGACGGAAAAAGTATCGATATTGAGATTGCCATTGGAGATGAATTCGGCATTGGCCGTAGAGGATGTGCCGGTATCAACGCTGGCGTTCGTGATGTTGAGGTTAGCACCGCCCGTTTGGGCTAAAAAATACAAATTCAAATCACCGTAGGCCGTAATGCTATTCATGGTGCCAAAGCGTATCGGTGCGCCGCTAGAGCCGATATTGCTACGCTCTACGGTGGAGCTGCCAAGGAAAATGTCGTTGAAGCCCGCCAGATTGGTCACTGAGCCTGCGCTGGCAATGGTTTGGCCTGCGCCTGTTGTGACAGTGGCGTTGTAAATAGTGGAGGCGTTCACATGCGCCAGCGTCACACCCGTTTGGCCATGGATAGAAGCGCTTCTTGAACCTACAGTGCCAGCTGTTTGATAGCCGGTCACATTGATCAGGTTATTCATCACCACCGAACCTGCCGAGCTCACAATATTCACATCACCATAGCCACCCACATTGCCGTTGATGAAAATGTTGTCTTCAGCGGAGAGCGTCAGGTTTCCATCTTGCGCAAACAACTGGCTGCCAGTAGCGATATTGATGGTGTTGGCGCTGGCGTTGGAATTGGTGCCGATGTAGATCAGATTGCCCGCGCGCAGTTGCGCCGGATTGCCTACGTTGACACTTGACCCGACCACATTGATATTCGTACCAGCGGACGTGGTGATGTTGTTGTTGAGGTTGACAGTACCTGTGCTGGAAAAAATATCAACTGTACCGATGTTCGTACCATTACCAGCGATAGCGTTCAGCGTTGATGTTTCCCGTATCGCTGGTGAGATTGAATAAGTAGTTAGAAACGCCATTGCCTTGAATTTCACCGTTAAAGGTGATTGCACCCGTGTCACTGGCAGCCAGCCAAACCGCGTTATTGAGGATCGCCCGGCCGGTGATTGTTGCGCCGCCACTTCCAACTTTAAGTGTGCCGGGCAGAGTAATGTTGCCGTAGTTCGCCGTGAGTGGGGCGCTGCTGTTGATGGTGAGGCTGTTGAGCGCATGCGTCAGTGTGTTAATGAGTCGAAATAAGTGTCTATATTGCCTAAATTGATTGTGCCGCCAGTCGATCCGCTTTGACCAGTTGAGGAGTCAATGTCAGACCACGCCCGGAGGTAGAAGGCTGGATCATTCCCGTGTCCAGATTGATATTGCCCGAATTGCCTGAATTATCTACATTGCTATCGACAATGAAATTACTGCCAAAGACCTTCAGCGTTTCAAACGAAGCAATGTTGATATTGCCTTCTGATCTGATAAAACCGTTGCTTGTCAACCAAAGTTCGCTGTCACTGGTGTTGTTGTTGCTCAGGCTTAAAGCGCCTGCACTCTGCAAACCAGAAAGCCCATCCACAGTTTCGAGACTTGTGGTGAGAGCGCCGTTCACGATATTTAACGTACCGCCTGTTGACTTGGCAGCTAGTTGATAGAAGTTGTTGCCAGCACTTGAATTGATCGTGATGGAGCCAGCTTGCAAGCGCAGTTGGTTGGCGCTTAGTGCTTGACTTTGGTAGATTTGCCCCCCCGTCGTCAGCAGCGCGACGGGTGAATTGCCCAATGCAAAACTCAGCGGGCCTGCAACGTGGATATCGCCCGTGAAAGCGCCTGACATCGCCGTGGTGTCCCCCAATGCGCACGGCGCTGCTTGCCGCTGACAAATTATCAAATTCTTCTTGACTGATTGCAGATTGCCTTGACCGCTTGAGTCAATCGTGCCACCGATGAGGATGGTGCGTGAACCCGTCCAAGGGCGAACTTCTATGGCACCGTTGGTTGCCACCACGGTGGCGGTGCTATCCATGGCCAAGCGGTCTCCACGCAGAGTGATGGCCGTGCCAGTGGCTGTGGCGTTCAGGCTGCTGTTATTGCCTTGAATATCAATCAAACCATCGACAGCACTTGATTGCAATGTGATAGTCAGACTACTGATCTCTACAGGTGCGCTGGCTAAAGAACTGAGAAGCACATTGCTTGATTTGGAGTGCAGCGTGATGTCGCCGTTGTTAGCCGTTAAATTGACACCGGGTGCGAGCGACACTTTGCTTGTGGATTCCAACAAAATGTTGCCCGTAGCAGCGCCAGTTGCTGTAATAGAAGTTAGTTTATTCGCGGTAATTTGTGCGCCACTGCCATTTGCAACGATTGAAACATTCTCGCCTTGAATTTGCACGCCCGTGGTCGAGGTCGGTGAGCTGATGACCACGCTACTGCCGTTTGCGCTGTTGCCAAAATTGCCTGTGCTGATGTCGATATTTTTGTTTGCAATAAGCACCGTTCCGCCACCTAAGCTTACGCCACCCGCCGCCTTCATCGTGATGGAGCCGCCTGTTGAAATGATGCTGATTTTTTCTGCGCTGCTGATGTTGGTTGTCAAGACGTCTGGCCCGCTGACGCCTGGCGTCCAAGCTGTTCCCGATTCAAACACTATATTGCCACCGGCTTGGATGGTAAATTGTGGCATCAACGCGAGACTCATTCCTTCAATCCGCACACCTTGAAACGCTGTAGCCGTCGGGTTAGTCGTGCGCAAGGTCAGGTCTTTGGAGACAACCAAACCGTTGTCTCCAAAAGCCGTACTACCGAAGGAGATTTTGTTCGTTGCCTCAAGCAAGATGTTGGCCATTAAGTCAATGGCTTCTAGATCATCTTCGTAGATGGTGGCCAGCGTACCGGAGGCTCCTGCATTGATCGTGCCAGAAGCGAAATTCGGATCGGATGTTCCTGTTCCACCCTGAATCAAAATCACATCAGGATCGAGCAGCAGCGTACCAGTGCGCCCACGCCTAGCCGTCAAATCTGCTCTGCCTCTGAAATACAGATTTTTCTTCCCCGAGGTCTCGCCAAAGCCGCCATCGCCGCCCTGCTCGCCGCCTTTGGCATGCAGCGTGCCGGAGAAATGGGTGTCGTTATCAGCCCAGACGATGGCTTTGCCGCCGTTGCCGTTGACCCGCGCATTGGCTTCTAGCAGCACGCCTTGGCTCACATTGGTGTCTTGCGCGTTGACGATTTGCGCATTCGCGCCTTGGTAATCGCCGCCCACCAAAATCGTGCCGCCGCCGGCATCGCCGCTGGCGAGCAACTGTGCGCCCGGCTCTAAATTCACTTTGACGGGGCTGAGCACTTCGATGCGGCCGCCGATGTCTTGCGCGGTGATGAGAACCAGCGTGCCAGCGGTATCTGCTGCGCCACGGCTGGGCGAGCTGGCGTTGAGCACGGAGGCGATGCGGGCTTCTTGGCCGCCGATGATGCGAATCGTACCGCCGGGGCTGCCGGTGGCGCTGATCGTGCTGCCGGCTTCGGTGATCACGCGGCCTTGATTCGCTATGATATCTATAGCACCTCCCGCAGCATTCATGCCGGCGATCTGCTGATTTTGGCCTAAAATTGCATGATTTCCAGCATTGGCGCTGATGGCGCTGCCTGCGCTAATCGTCACATTGCCTTGCGCCGATTCAATCTGAATGCTGCCGCCTTTTGCGCCACGCCCGCCCCATTCACGCCGCCATTGGCCGAGATCACGGGCGCTGTGGCAAGGCTTGGGTCTTTGACGATTTCCACATCTTTAATCGCCCGCAGCACCACGCGCCCACCTTCCATCGTGGCCGTCTGCGCCTGAATCACGCCGCTATGCCGCAATGTGCCCGCAAACACGCCCACGGCATTGCCTTGCAGCGTGCCCAGATTGATGGCTTTGTTATCAGCGCTTTGAATCACAAAGCGCACGCCCTCCAGCCCGCGCCCCGTCACTTCCACGCTCTGCCCCGCGCCAACGATCACATTGCCGTTATCGGCCTTGACTTTCGCATCTTTGCCCACCGTCACATTCGGCGCAAACAGCATCACATCGCCATTGCTGGAGCGCACCAGTGCGCCCGGGCGAATGTTGTTCGGGTCTGAGCGATCTTCGCCCTCCACCAGCACGCCGCCAGACAACGCATTGCCTTCAAAACGCAAGCGTTTGGCTTTGTAATCCGCATCGGAAATATTCAAGGTCGATGCCGTAAACCCAGCAGTATCGACCACGCCGCCCGCGCCCACGGCAATGCCGTTTTGATTGACCAAAATCACCTGGCCATTGGAGCGCAGCGTGCCGTAAATCTGCGTGGGGGTATTGGTGACGACGCGGTTTAAGCTGCTTGATTGCGCGTTGGGCTGATTGATATTCGTCGTGTGGCCCGCGCCGATGTTGAAGCTTTGCCAGTTGATAATGCTGCGATTGCCAGCGCCGTTGGTGGTGTTGACATTCAGCGTATTGCCGTTTTGCTGCATGGTGGCGCTGCCATGCACGGCCACGCCGCCTTGCGGCAAATTGCTGGTTTGCGCCTGCACGTTGGCCTGCACCGTGGCCAAGCCCGCGAGCGTCAGGCTCAAGCGCGTGAGCGTGTGAGAAACGCGGCTGCTGGCTGTATCAAATGCTTGCGCAAGCGCCAGCTCAGGCTGTGCGGCAAGAAACGGCTGGCGCGAGCGCGATTGGCTGGGCGCGCGTTCCGCGCGTTGCCGCGCAGTTGCACGCTTTGGCCACCAGCGGTGATTCTGTATTGAGGCGTTCGATTCATCGGGCTCTCGACTTTCATTCTTTTCTCATTGAGACGTGTGAAAACACCCCCTACTCAAGGGTTATTTACACCTACTCGCAATATAGGCGAAAAGCATGCATTTGCGTGTGAAAAATCACACAAAACAACACCTGTAACCGCCAACTAAGTCACGCAATGCTTTTTTTAAGCATTTTTGGCCTCTAGCCGGCATGGAATATGCGCAGAGTGCTATGAATTCAATAGTCAATCTGCGGATGCTCAAACGCCTGAGCCAGCGGCTCAAGCTCTCGCGCATTCAGCCCCACCTCGCGGCTCATGGCCACTGTGCGCCATTGGCTGATCACGGATTGGATCTGCGCATGAATTTGCAGCGCCTCTTCGCGGCTGAGCGCGAATTCGACGCATTGATCGAGCAACATCGCCATGCTGTCGATGGGACCCGTGTCTTCGCTGAGCCAGGTTTTGGATTCGCGCAGCTTGCCGGGCATAGGGTTCAAATCAAACGCAGGTGCCAAGCGCCAGCGGCCACAGCCATCGTATAAAAACCCGGTGTTGTGCAAATGATCGTCGGTATTGGTGATCAGCAGGTTAAACACCAAGCGCCGCCACAGCTCTCGGGCATCCAGCACAGGCTCTGAGCCGACGGAGCGAAGTGCATCCACGATTTCTGTGTAGGCTCTGTCTTCATCGCGCGATGCGCCAATGAGCGAAGCAGCCGAGAGATAGGGAATACGCTCTTGCTGCTCCGTTCGATCAAAGCGGCGAATGATCGCCACCGACACACCCCCTATCGACACGCATCGCGCCAGCGCTGCACGAATACCTGCCATAGCGGCTAAGCGCAATGCCAGCACCTCGGCTCGCGTCACCTCATGCCCATCGCTCACGCTTGGAAATTTGCCAATTGCAAGATGCCCGTCCTCATCAAGAATCGTGCATTTAGGCCGCATTCCGCCCAGAGAAGTGCCGCGCCCGAGCAAATAGGCCAAATCTTGCGCTGTTTCTTGATCGGTTTCTACGGCGCGGCTGGCTGCATACAGGCGCTCCAATTCGATGAACGGCGGCGTGCTGCGCTGGCCGGGCTCGGCGGTGCTGAGATAGCGCCCATCGCGCTTGAGACGCAGTGCGCCCATGCGGCTTTCATCGTCTACCGCGCACAGGTAATCCAGCTCGCTCAGCGCTGGCAAAGCAGGATTGTTGCGGCGTGCTTTGGCGTGATGCCGCTCAATCACCCGCCGCCCCCAAACATCAGGCGCAGTATCGGCGATTGCCGCATGAAACACGCTCTCGCCCGGCATGGCAGCCTTGCGCGTTTGAAAACCCGCTGCCAAAGGCAAATCGGGCGATACACCAAAGCGAGCCGGATGCGCCAGCCAACTGGCGCTATAACTGAACACTGAAAATTGCCTGCGCCCTTGTCGCACAAAGCCCAACTCACCCAGGGGAATGCCTTGAGCGCCCAAATGCACAGCCACTTGGCTGCGGGTGGGCTTTTGAGACTGAGTGGAAAAGGTATTCACCATCGGCGGATCAGTTCAACTCTTAAAACGCAACTTGAGTCGTCTTGCTTTTGCGCACACGCTGCGGCAACTGTTCATCCATCAACAGCAAGCCCACATCATCTTGCGCCGTATCAAGCAAGGTGGCCAGCTTGTGAACGTCGCCCACAATCGCCATCACCCGCGCAAAGGCTTGCAGCTGCGAAGCCCCATCACCCGATTCCAGGCGCTTGATCGTGTTCAAACTCAAACCCGCACGATCAGCCAACTCCTGCTGAGAAATTCTGCGCCTGCGCCGAGCCCGGCTCACATCAGCAGCCAAGGCCTGCAAAGCCCGCTGCACCGGCAGGGGATGAGCTCGTGCTTGCAAACGCTGAGGTGTAGTTGTTGCCATAGGAATGAATTGAATTTGCCGATTATTTTAATATAAAAGTCTTCATAAAGGCTACTAAGTTATTTTTAATACCTTGAAAAGATTTTTATATGGAATCATGAAATTTTCGCAATACACACTCACAGCAGAAAAAAACGATCCAATAAGCCACTAGCCGGCGAGAATATGCGGCGAATGCTCATGTTTTGATAGTAAGCTTTTAATCCATGACACCTGCCAAAAAGCCTGCAAAATCCTCGCATGCCTGCCAGCCGCTCCCCAAAACGCCTGCCTTGGCTTCAGCCTAGCGATGATTTCCCGCCGGTCAGCCAGGCTTGGGGCGAAGGGGACGATGCGCCCGGGCTTTTGGCCGCTGGTGCGGATTTGCGCGTTGAGACGCTGAAAACAGCCTATGCCCAAGGCATTTTTCCGTGGTTCAGCGAAGGCCAGCCCATTCTTTGGTGGAGCCCCGATCCGCGCATGGTGTTGCCAGTGGCGGAATTTAGATTACATCGCAGTTTGCGCAAGGCTTTGCAGGCTTTTTTGCAAACACCCGGCTACGAAATCCGCATCAACCATGATTTTGCCGCCGTGATCGCCGCCTGCGCCAACACACCACGCGAGGGTCAAGGCGGCACATGGATCTTGCCCGAGATGCAAGCCGCCTACCTTGCCCTGCACCGCGCCGGCCATGCCCACAGCATCGAAACTTGGATGGGCGGCAAACTCATTGGAGGCTTGTATTGCACTGCCATTGGCCAAGCCGTGTTTGGAGAAAGCATGTTTGCCCACCAAACCAATGCCTCCAAATTCGCCCTCTGCGCCTTAGTGGCGCTGTGCCGAGCGCAGGGCATCGAGATGATCGATTGCCAGCAAAACACCGCGCATCTGGCCTCGCTTGGCGCTCGCGAGATGCCGCGTGAGGCATTTTGCACAATAGTAAATGAAGCATCCCGGCAACAGGCTTTGCCTTGGCCTGCCCAACTGAATGCTCAGTCCGTAGAATGGAAACTTCTGGATAGCCGCTTGCCTCATTCTTTCCCATGACCCAGCTTCAGGATCTCCCGCTTCAAACCTTGCAGTTTTATGCCACGGCGGCGTACCCGTGCAGCTATTTACCGAACCGTTCGGCGCGCAGCCAAGTGGCCACACCCAGCCATTTGATTCATAACGAAGCGTATTCCGATTTGGTGGCGCGGGGCTTTCGGCGCAGCGGGATGTTCACCTATCGCCCCTATTGCGATGGCTGCAATGCCTGCACGCCGCTGCGCGTGAAGGTGGTTGATTTCAAACCCTCACGCAGCCAACGGCGGGCGTACAAGCAGCATGCTCATTTGCAAGTTCGCGTATTGAAATTGGGCTACGTGCCGGAGCATTACCAGTTGTATCTGCGCTACCAAAATGGCCGGCATGCCGGCGGCGGCATGGATCACGACAGCATTGACCAATATACGCAGTTTCTGCTGCAAAGCCGCGTCAATTCTCGGCTGGTAGAGTTTCGCGAACCTCCTGCGGCAGATGCCCCAGCGGGCGAGTTGGGCGCTCTCAAAATAGTGACGATTTTGGATGTGCTGTCCAGCGGCATTTCTGCGGTGTATACCTTTTATGAGCCAGATGAGGGTGCATCCTTTGGCACCTATTCCATCCTGTGGCAAATCAACCAAGCGCGGCAGCTGGGCTTGCCTCATGTGTATCTGGGCTATTGGATTGATGGCAGCCCGAAGATGACATATAAAGCGCAGTTCGGCCCGCATGAGACGTTGATCAACGGCGCTTGGATATCCGCCAAAACCTCGCAAAATTTCACCAGATAAAATATCAGAGTGAAAAAAACGCCTTCCACCACGCCCACCATTCAAGTCATCGAGCGCATGTTTGCGCTGTTTGACGTCCTCTCTTCTCGCGAAGAAGCCATTTCGCTCAAAGAAATCAGCGAAAAAACGGGGCTGCATCCCTCCACCGCGCACCGCATCTTGAACGATTTGGCCATGGGTCGCATGGTTGATCGCCCGGAATCGGGTAGTTATCGCCTTGGCTTGCGCTTACTTGAGTTGGGCAATCTCGTCAAAGGGCGATTGAATGTGCGCGATGTCGCGCTGCCTGCGATGCGCGAGCTGCACAAGCTCACCGCACAAACCATCAATCTTTCGGTACGCCAAGGCGATGAAATTGTCTATGTCGAACGCGCCTACAGTGAGAGGAGCGGCATGCAAGTCGTTCGCGCGATTGGCGGGCGCGCACCGCTACACCTCACCTCGGTGGGTAAACTCTTTCTCGCTTTTGACGATCCGCTTCGTGTGCGCCAATACGCCACGCGCACAGGCTTAGCCGGTCAAACGAAAAACAGCATCACACAATTGCCGATCTTAGAGCGCGAACTGGCTCAATGCCGCCAATACCGTGTGGCGCGAGACAATGAAGAGTTGGAGCTGGGCGTGCGCTGCATCGCCGCTGGCATTTATGACGACCAATCCAAACTAGTCGCCGGGCTGTCGATTTCCGCGCCCGCAGATCGTTTGAGTGACGACTGGCTGCCTCGTTTGGAAGCCACCGCGCGTGAGATTTCAGTGGCACTGGGGCAGCGAGTTTGAGTTTTGAAAGCTATTTTTTTAATAGCACTCGGCGCATATTCTATGCTGGCTAGAAGCCGAAAACGCTTTAAAAATGCACTATAAAAGTGCTTCAATATCCTTCAAAAGCACGGAACTCTCCACTGCCTTGGCTCATCAGAGCAACATTCGTTTTCATCAAGGAGTTGCGATGCAGTTTTTAATTTGGATTTTGGCGGCCTTCCTGTTGATGCTCTGGAGTGGCGCAGTGTGGCTGGGCTACACCTTGTCGCATTTGGCTTTGACCCTGCCTTGGGATCAAGCCACAGCGGCACTGGGGCAATTGCAAATCCCTGAAATTCTCAAGCCCTTTGTGGATCCCATCGTGCTGATTTTTGCCGATGGCTCGTGGACGACATGGTTGCAAAGCTTCGAGCCACTGATGCAATGGCTGGGCAATCTGCTCAAAGGTTCGGCAGGATGGCTCGTGGCGGCACTGCCGGTGATTACTTGGGTGGTGTGGGGCATGGGCGCACTGGGTCTGCTGGCTTTAGCCGCAGGTGGATCAGCCGCGCTGTGGTGGTGGAGAAAGCGCTCGGGGGCTGTGATGCAAGGTGCAAACGCTTCCTCTGCGCAAACGGTGCAGAATTTGGTCAAGCATCCGCTGCTGCATCAACTGCGCCGCAAATTCATGGGCTGAATGCTGAACGTGGCCCCTTGAAGCACCACTTCAAGCGAAGCTCTCGGTATCCACTTCGCTTTGCGATTGCGCGTCATAGCGCGCGCCGTGCACCGTGCGCTGATTGATCGCTTCGCCCAACAGCGTCAAGTGCGCAGCAGTGAGTACGATGTTTTGTGAGGCCAAGTTGTCTTTCATATGCTGCACATCCGTGGTGCCGGGGATGCTGCAAATGTGATCACCCTGCGCAAGCACCCATGCGAGCGCGAGCTGCGCCACCGTGCAGTTCAGCTCGCCTGCGAGTTGTTCCATCGGTGCAAGCAGCGTAAGATTTTTTGGCAAATTCTCCTTTGAAAAACGCGCCATGCTTAGGCGAATGTCTTTCTCATGCAGCGTGCTCGCATCCTTCAAGCCGCCAAAGAACTTGCGCGCCACCGAGCTGAACGCCACAAAGCCCACACCGAGTTCTTTGCACGCCTGCAGCACGGCAATTTCCGGATCGCGTGTCCACAAGCTGTATTCGCTTTGCATCGCTGCAATCGGGTGCACCGCATGCGCTTTGCGCAAATTCACTGCGCCCACTTCCGAGAGGCCAATCGCGCGGATATGCCCCTTGCGCACCATGTCGCTCAAAGCGCCCACACTGTCTTCAATCGGCACTTTTTTATCCCAGCGGTGCAAATAGTACAAATCAATCACATCGGTTTGCAAGCGACGCAAACTGTCTTCACACTGCCGCTTGATGGTCTCTGGCCGTCCGTCAATCACACGAGTCGGTTTGCCATCCACAGGAACGATCGCCATCACGCATTTGCTGGCCAAGGTGAAGCGGTGGCGATGTTTTTTAAGCACTCGCCCAATCCGCTCTTCATTTTTACCGCCGCCATACAAAGTTGCAGTGTCCAAGAAATCGTAGCCCGCATCCAGCGCACCGAGCAACACGCGCTCGCCCTGCTCTTCACTCACGCTCGGACCGTAGGCATGGTCTAAATTCATGCAACCCAAACCGATGGGCTGCACAGAGAGGTTTCCGATTTGGCGTTTATTCATGGCAGGATTTTAGGTAAAAGAGGCTTATGACCGGCATAGAATATGCGCGAGTAGCTATTATTTTAGGAGTGATTCAGATCGTTACACAGTCAGCTGCTGCTCCAAGTTGTGCAGCACTTGGTAGCAGGGCAACACTTGGGCGACGCTCGCGTTGGGCTCACGGCCTTCGCGAATCGCTGCAATGAATTCTCGGTCTTGCAGCTCGATGCCATTCATGCTGACTGCGACTTGGCTCACGTCGATTTTTTCTTCTTTGCCGTTTACGAGATCATCGTAGCGGGCGATGTAGGTGGCGGTATCGCCGATGTAGCGGAAGAAAGTGCCCAAAGGGCCGTCGTTATTGAAACTCAAAGATAAGGTGCAGATCGCGCCATTGGCGGCTTGGAGCTGAATGCTCATGTCCATCGCGATGCCTAAAGCGGGATGAATCGGGCCTTGGATCGCATTGGCTTTCACGATGGGGCTGCCACACTGGTAGGCAAACAAATCGACCGTGTGCGCTGCGTGATGCCAGAGCAAATGATCCGTCCAGCTGCGGGCTTGGCCGAGCGCATTCATATTGGTGCGGCGGAAGAAATAGGTTTGCACATCCATTTGCTGGATATTGAATTCGCCGCTCGTGATGCGTTGGCGCACATACTGATGCGAAGGATTGAAGCGCCGCGTGTGGCCGCACATCGCTACCTTGCCGCTGGCCTTGGCCGCTTGCACCACTTGCTCGCCTTCAGCATACACATCACACAGCGGAATCTCTACCTGCACGTGCTTGCCAGCTTCTAGGCAAGCCAGCGTTTGAGAAGCATGCATCTGCGTGGGTGTGCAGAGAATCACGGCATCGACTTCTCTGATTTTGAGCGTTTCTGCAAAATCGGTGGTGACGTGCTTGATGCCGTACTTATCCGCCACTTCTTGCGTCTTGGCCAGTTCGCGACCAATCACGGAGACGACTTTCACATCATCAATCAATTTCAAAGCATCCAAATGCTTGATGCCAAAAGCGCCTGCGCCGGCGAGAGCTACGTTGATTGTCATGTTCAATTTTCCAAGATCAAATGGCCTACCGCTGTATTAGAAGCTGGCACATGATAAAAACGGTGTTTACGGTGATAGCCGGCGTATTTTCTGCTGCGAGATGCTATATCTTTCATAGCAATCGGATCGGTAACAGCGCAATCCTTCATTGCGCCGCGTGCAACAAGCCACATCACCAATTCAATCCCCTCGCTGCCCGCATCACGCACGTAGTCGATATGCGGCTTGGCAGCGAGCGCGGCTGGATCGCTAATCAGCTGATCCATAAACGCATTGTCAAACTCTTTGTTGATGAGACCTGCGCGAGGCCCTTGCAACTGATGACTCATGCCGCCTGTGCCCCAGATTTGCACATTCAAATCTTCGTCGAAGCTCTCCACGGCTTTGCGAATCGCTTGGCCGAGCTTGAAACAGCGCTGGCCTGAGGGAATGGGGTAATGCACCACGTTCACCGCCACAGGGATCACCTTTACCGGCCATTTTTCAGGCTGCCCGCACATGAGCGAGAGCGGAACGCTCAGGCCATGATCCACCGGCATTTCATTGACGATGGTCAAATCAAAATCATCTTGAATCACGCTGTGCGCAATGTGTGAGGCCAGCTCGGCATGCCCTTGCACAGATGGCACAGGACGCGGCCCCCAACCTTCATCGGCAATCGGGTAATGCGCGCCCGTGCCAATCGCGAAGGTGGGAATCATCTCCAAGCTGAAGGCCGTGGCGTGATCGTTATAGACCAAGATCACCACATCGGGCGTGTTCTCCTTCATCCATTGCTTGGAGAATTCATAGCCTTTGAAAAGCGGCTGCCAATAAGCCTCTTGCGTTTTGCCCAAATCCATCGCCGCGCCGATGGCGGGAACGTGCGAGGTGTAGACAGATGATGTAATGCGAGCCATGAATTAAATCCTAGAAATCTTGGTTGAACGCGCCCGAGTGTGCCCCAGGCAGGCAATGTGGGTAGGCGCGACAACGCGGCGCACTCGCGTGCGCAAGGCGAAGCAACGCCCTCACGTTGCCTGCATGGGGTGCAATCGGGTGCGTAGCGCTTTTCGCATTGTGCAAATTATGTACGTGAGTCATTAAGTCCATAAGCATGGGTATCTCCAGCGGTATCAAGCGGTCAACCAAGACTTCTAGGATCTACCCCAATAAGAACCTTGCCCGCTGCCTTGCGGCTGATTCTCAGGCTGCGCATCGCCGCCCTCGCCTAACCTGCGATTGCCATTCGCACTGCGCCCGCCACCCACCATCATGGCTTTGTATTCGTCTTCTGTCATGCCCGTCATGCTGCCGGCCATTTGCTGGAAGTTGCGCTCATCGGTGAAGCCGAGCTTGGCCATGAAATAGATATTGCCGCCCAGCTGGATCATGCGGTTGAAATCGCGCTTCAATGTCGCTTGTTTTTGCTCTTCCGTCATGGCGTATTTGTCGAGATACGCTCGCTCATTCGCCTTGAATTCAGCGCGGTTTTCTGCCTTCATCAACGACATGCAAACTGGTTCATCCAATAGCCCTTGCGGGCTTGATCGGCATCAAAAATGATCGTGCCGGGGATGTCGAGATAGTCTTTTTTTAAGCTCACTGTTTTTCCTCCGGCCAATACAAGCGCATGGGGTTACTCACGAGAAGTTTCTTTTGCAGCTCGGCGGTGCGAGCAATGTGTGGGATGAAATCGACCAAAAAGGCCATCGTCGGGCATATGGTCTTTCAAATTCGGATGTGGCCAATCCGTGCCCCAAAGCACGCGGTCGGGGAAGGTTTCGACCACTTGCCGCGCAAAAGGAATCACGTCTTGGTAAGCGTTTTGCTCACCGTTCAAAGCTTTCGGGCCTTTGATGGAAAGGCGCTCGGGGCAGCTCACTTTGCTCCATACGTTTTCATGTTGCTGCATAAACTTCATGAAGAGCGCGAACTCTTCGCCATCGACTGATTTATCCACATTCGGGCGACCCATGTGATCGACCACCACCGTGGTGGGCAGCGCGGTGAAAAATCCCATAGCTCGGGCAAATCCACCGCCTCAAAATAAATCACCACATGCCAGCCCAGCTCCTTGATGCGGCTGGCGATTTCTAGCAACTCATCTTTCGGCGTGAAATCCACGAGGCGCTTGACGAAATTGAAGCGCACACCGCGCACGCCAGTTTGATGCAAGGCTTGCAACTCGTTATCAGTAATGCTGCGCTTCACAGTCGCCACGCCACGCGCTTTTACCGCCAGATGCGATGCAAGCATCCACCATCGCGCGATTGTCAGCGCCATGGCAAGTGGCTTGCACGATCACATTGCGAGCAAAGCCGAGATGATCGCGTAATGCAAAAAGCTGCTGCTTGCTCGCATCGCAGGGCGTGTATTTGCGCTCGGGCGCATACGGGAATTCACTGCCC
>JAAUOI010000308.1 GCA_012036375.1 Allobrachymonas sp.
AGCGGCAGCGGCTTCAAAGTCCGTACCCGGGCCGCTGTCTGCCACCGCGCCTGCTGCGCCAATCCAATACATCGTCTCCCGCGCGGGCTGACCTGCTTTTCCACCGCCTCCGCCGCATGCCGGCGGCCAAGCCGGCAGACTTGGGGGCTCTTCATCATGCCGCGAGGCACGTTGGGTATGTTCACATTCAGCAGCCAAGGCGAGTCGTTTCGCTGATCAGCGAATTTAAGCACCAATTCCCGCGCCATTTGCGCCGCATCCTGCAAATGCGCCCAGCCCTTTTCCACCTGCGAAAACGCTATTGCCGCTATGCCAAACAAATAGCCTTCCATCGCCGCGCCCACCGTGCCGCTGTAAATCGTGTCGTCCCCCATGTTCGCACCATTGTTGATGCCAGAGACCACCAAATCAGGCTTGTAGCCCAAAAGCCCCGTCAGCGCGATGTGCACACAGTCTGCCGGCGTGCCGTTCACATAGCGAAAGCCATTGGGCGCACGGTGCATATACAGCGGCGAATGCAGCGTCAAGGCATTGGATTTGGCTGAATTGTTGTGCTCGGGCGCAATCACCTCGACTTGCGCTACCTCTTTGAGCGCTTCATACAAAGCCACAATACCTGCGGCTTGGTAGCCATCGTCGTTGGAGAGGAGGATTTTCATGGGTTTGATTCTAGGGGAGGGCTTGCGTTGTTCCGTAGCTTGCGTTCACTTTTCTGCAAGAATACCCTGTCATGACTGGAGACTCTGATGAAATTGCATGGATGGGGTGGTTTGCTTGCATTGATGTTGCCGCTGGGCGTGTTTTTTGCGTGGTCAGGCTTGGGCTCGCAGTCTTCCGCTGCATCGTTAGAGTTGTATGAAGCTCATGGCCCTACGCCGATTGGCTTGCTCACACAATTCATGAAGGTCAACCGGCGCGTGGCGGTGCAAGGTGACGTGGAACTGGGCGATCCGCCAAAAAATAGCGGCGTTGCCAGTTGGCGGCTGCAAAGCAATGGCGTGCTCGAAGTGACGCTGCTGGCACGCTATGAAGGCAAACCCATTGTGCTGAACTATGTACCGATTGCCTACAAGGGCAATGTCGCCTACGACTGCTTCAACGAAAGCTCATCCGTGAAAACGCAGCGCTTTTGCCAAGCCGACACACTCAAATCGGTGGCCGATATTCCAGAGCAAGTGCAGGCCAATGCGCGCGCAGCGCAAGAGCATATTGCGCAGTCAGGCGTGCCTGCGGGCGTGCGCGTGGGCAGCGTGTATGTGCCGCCCAGCGATGGCAAAGACTGCGGCTTTCAATGCGTGAAAGAACACAGTTGCGTGGATGCGCGGCCGCTGGCTTGCAGCAAGCAAGTCCAAGGCAAAGAAGGCATCGCCACCACCAACACCCAACTCATCGTTCCCACGGCGGATATGCATCGCGGTGTCGATCTAGAAAGCGAAGCGCAAGCCAATGCCCTCTGCGCTAAATCGCACGGCGAAGGCTATCAGCTGCTGCCCGCCGCCAGCATCTGGGGCAAGGCAGAGCTTCGATCAGGCGATGAATATTGGGTGAACAACGGCGGCGATACGGGCAAAAACTGCTGGTCTCGCTGAAGGGCTCTGCCACGTGCAGCCCGAAGCGAATCCCCCTTTCTAACTCCTGGGATTGCCCCGGCTCTTGAAAATCGCGCAAAAGCCGCTATGATTAGCACTCTAAGCAGATGAGTGCTAACAAAATTGTCGGCTTCATCCGTTAAACCCGCAAATTGCGCTGAATTTCAGCGGTTTTGCCCCTTTTTCCTCAACTTTGCACAATTTTCTTCAAGGAGATGCAATGAAACTACGTCCTCTGGCCGATCGCGTAATCGTCAAACGCGTTGACAGCGAAACCAAAACTGCCTCTGGTATCGTGATTCCTGATGCAGCGGCTGAAAAGCCCGATCAAGGCGAAGTCTTGGCCGTCGGCCCAGGTCGCACCAACGACAAAGGCGAAATCAAGCCACTGACCGTCAAAGTCGGCGACAAGGTTTTGTTTGGCAAATACAGCGGCCAAACCGTCAAGGTTGATGGCGACGAGTTGCTCGTGATGAAAGAAGACGATCTGTTTGCAGTCGTCGAGAAGTAATCTAATTGCTCTCAATTTAATAGCACTCCGCGCAATAAATACGCCGGCTAGATGCTGATTTTGTTTAAATAATTGTTTTAGGAGCCTCACATGGCAGCAAAAGACGTAATTTTCGGCGGCGAAGCCCGCGCACGTATGGTCGAAGGCGTGAACATTCTCGCCAACGCAGTGAAAGTCACCTTGGGCCCCAAGGGTCGTAACGTGGTGTTGGAGCGCTCATTTGGCGCCCCTACCGTGACGAAAGACGGCGTGTCCGTCGCTAAAGAGATCGAACTCAAAGACAAGCTCCAGAACATGGGCGCGCAGATGGTCAAGGAAGTCGCTTCCAAGACGTCTGACAACGCTGGCGACGGCACAACGACTGCCACCGTTTGGCTCAAGCCATCGTGCGCGAAGGCATGAAATACGTGGCCGCTGGCATGAACCCGATGGATCTGAAGCGCGGTATCGACAAAGCTGTGACGGCTTTGGTCGCCGAGCTGAAGAAAGCTTCCAAGCCAACCACCACGTCCAAAGAAATCGCCCAAGTCGGCTCGATTTCTGCTAACTCTGACACCAGCATTGGCGAAATCATCGCCAAGGCGATGGACAAAGTGGGCAAAGAAGGCGTGATCACCGTGGAAGACGGCAAGAGCTTGGACAACGAACTCGACATCGTTGAAGGCATGCAGTTTGACCGCGGCTACCTCAGCCCTTACTTCATCAACAACCCAGAAAAGCAAGCCGCGCTGCTCGACAATCCTTTCGTGCTCTTGTACGACAAGAAAATCAGCAACATCCGCGATCTGCTGCCTACGCTCGAAGCCGTGGCAAAAGCGGGCCGCCCTCTGCTGATCATTGCTGAAGAAGTTGAAGGCGAAGCCTTGGCGACTTTGGTGGTCAACACCATTCGCGGCATCTTGAAAGTCGTGGCAGTCAAGGCTCCTGGCTTTGGCGATCGTCGCAAAGCCATGCTCGAAGACATCGCCATCCTCACGGGCGGCCAGGTGATCTCGGAAGACCTCGGCATCAAGCTTGAGAACGTCACGCTCGACATGCTCGGCCGCGCCAAGAAAGTGTCGATCGACAAGGACGACACGACGATCATCGACGGCGCGGGCGCGAAGAAGGCCATCGAGGGCCGCATCGCGGAGATCCGCAGCCAGATCGAGAAGACCACGAGCGACTACGACAAGGAGAAGCTGCAGGAGCGGCTGGCGAAACTGGCCGGCGGCGTGGCGGTGATCAAGGTCGGCGGCGCTACCGAGGTCGAGGTGAAGGAGCGCAAGGACCGCGTCGACGACGCGCTCAATGCAACCCGCGCCGCGGTCGAGGAAGGCATCGTTCCGGGCGGCGGCGTCGCGCTGCTTCGCGCCAGGAAGGCGATCGGCCGGGTCCACAACGACAACCACGATATTCAGGCCGGCATCAATATCGTGCTCAAGGCGCTCGAAGCCCCGATCCGGCAGATCGTCGAGAACGCCGGTGTCGAGGGTTCGATCGTGGTCGGCAAGATCCTCGAGAACAAGTCCGAGACCTTCGGCTTCGACGCCCAGACCGAGGAATATGTCGACATGGTCGACAAGGGCATCATCGACCCCGCCAAGGTGGTGCGTACCGCGCTGCAGGACGCTTCCTCCGTCGCGGGCCTCCTGGTGACCACCGAAGCCATGGTCGCCGAGTTGCCGAAGGAGGCTGCGCCGCCGATGCCCGGCGGTGGCGGCGGCATGGGCGGAATGGG
>JAAUOI010000309.1 GCA_012036375.1 Allobrachymonas sp.
TGCTGTTCTTCGGTCAGGTCCCCGGCCAGGTTGTAGGCGTAGCGCAGTTTACGGTGGGCGTTGTTGGCCGTTTGCAAACGGCCCAGCAGGTCGTAGGTGTAGGTGGCTGCTTCGGGTGGGGCATCGGCTTGGTCAATCAGCGATATTGCACGTGGGTTACCTGGCCCAGTGCATTGCGCTGGTAGCGGGCTTGCCGCATGGGGTCTTGCCAGCAGGCCAGGTGGCCCTGGGTGTTGTATTGGTAGGTTTGGCGCCTTCCGTCAAAGCCGATTTCTTCAATCAGGCGTTCGTTTTCATCGTAGCGCAGTTGGTAGTTTTCTCCCCTTTCATTGGTCAGGCCAGTCAGGTTGTTTTCACTGTCGTAATGGTAGTAAAACTGGCTGCCATCTGCTTGGATGCGCTGGGTAATCGCATCGCCCTCGTATTCCCAACGCACGGTGCGTGCGTCGGTGCTGTGGGCTATCAGGCGGTCTTCGGCGTTGTAGGCCCAGCGTTGGTGTTGACCGTCGCTGCGCTTTAGAGCGGTGCAATTGCCGTTGGCGTCCCATTCGTAGTGAATGTTGCACTCCGGAGTTCGTGTTTGAACAAGGCGGCCGCGCAGGTCGTAGGCGTAGTGTTCTTCTCCACCCTGCGGCAGGCTGTAAGCGCTCAATCCAGACAGTCTTTAATCTTGAAATGAAGTTGTGCAAACTTTCCGTGTTTCAATCAAACGGAATTCATCATGGCACGCCCCCCGGTTTCAATTCTCAACAAATCAGTCATCACCTTGAACGCCATGCACAAAGCGGCTTGAACATTGCACAGTACTGCAAGGAACATCACATCAAACCTGGATGTTTTTACAACTGGCGCAGCACACGAAACAAAAAGACTCAACAGTTGCGTTCCAACACAGCCGAACAACAAGCAGCGTGGCTTGAACTGATACCACCGGCTTTGCAGCCTGCGGTGCAACCATCGATTCAAGCCCGGTCAGCGCCCACAAACACCGTGGTGGAACTGAGCCTGCCCGGCGGCATGGTGTTGCAAATCAAAGCGGTGTAACCCCTCGTGCTTTTACAAAACCCCAACCTTCAAATCTGGCTATATGCCCAGCCCACCGACATGCGAAAGCAGTTCGACGGGCTGGCTGCCTTGGTTAAAAACAAAATGGCAGGTCAGCTTCACCACGATCAACTGTTTGTGTTTATCAACCAGAAGAGAACCCAGCTCAAAGCGCTTTACTACAGCCCGGGGGGCTTGTGCCTGTGGGCCAAACGGCTTGAGCAGGGTCAGTTTCAACTGCTCAAGCCCCGGCCTGATTCCCCTGAAAAAATCCAGTTAAGCTGGCCCAATTTACAGTGCCTGATTGATGGCATTGATTGGCAAAAAGCGCCCTCATTCAAGCGATTCAAGGGGCATGGCATGTTAAAATGATACCCATGGATGAGATTGATTTGATTGAAGAAAATCAGGTTTTAAAAGCCCAAAATAAAGCGCTTGAGCAGGCCAGTCTCGCCCTTGAAAATCAACTGCAGCAGTTTAAAGACCAACTCCAAAACCTCACCCAAACGCTGGACTGGTTCAAGCGCCAGATGTTTGGGCGCAAATCAGAAAGCAAATCACTTTGGATTCTCACAGGCCGAATTGTTTGCCAACAATCGGCCTGATACGACCGAGCCCACCCAAGGCACCGAAGTCAAAGCCCATCGGCGCGTGGCTAAAAAAAAGCATGGACAGGACCTCAACGACACGGGTTTGCGCTTTGATGACAGTGTGCCACGCGTAGTCATTGACGTGCCTGTGCCGCAACTGCAAGGCCCTGATGCGGATGATTACACCGTCGTTGGCTACAACGAGGTCAACCGTCTGGCCCAACAACCCGGCAGCAACTACATCTTGGTATACCGCACTGCGGTGGTCAAAAGAAAAAGTGACCAGTCCTTCTTGCCCTCATCAGCACCTGCCAATGTGCTGGAGGGTTGTGTGGCCGATGTGTCTTTCCTGGCGGGCATGATGGTGGACAAGGCGGTGTACCACCTGCCATTGTATCGCCAGCACCAAAGGTTGCTGCAAAACGGAGTCCGCCTGGCGCGAAGCACCCTGAGCAATTGGATGACACGCGCAATCAGCCTGATCGAGCCCATTTACCATGCCCAGTGGCGCAGTGTGCTGTCCAGCCAGGTGCTGGCCATGGATGAGGTGCCGATGAAGGCAGGACGAAGTGCCCAGAAAAAAGCATGCAGCAAACTTACTTCTGGTCCATGTATGGTGACCAAAATGAAGTGGTGTTCACTTGGTCTAACAGCAGGGGCAGCCAGCATGCCATTGCGCAGCTTGGCTCTTTCAAAGGCACTTTGCTCAGCGATGGTTACTCGGTCTATGAGCATGCGGTAGGGCAATTGAACAAGAATGAACTGAAGATTACGCACGCCAATTGTTGGGCGCGTGCGCGCCGGTATTTTGAACGCGCTTTGGCCATGGAGCCGCAGTTGGCTGAACAGGCGCTGGATCAAATTGCCAAGCTGTATCGGTTTGAACGGCAGTGGCGGGAGCAGGATTTGAGCGCAGACAAGCTGCTGGAGAGTCGACAACAACACAGTGAGCCGATTGTGAGGGCATTGTTCGAGTGGATGTTTACCGTGCGTCATGACGCCTCTTGTTGCCCGGCAACCCGTTGAGCAAGGCCTTGCACTATGCCATGGAGCGTCATAATTCGTTGAGGGTGTTTTTAGCCAATCCGTTTGTTCAGCTGGACACTAATCATCTGGAACGGGCTCTGCGTGTCATTCCGATGGGCAGAAAGAATTTCCTGTTCTGTTGGAGTGAGTTGGGTGCGGTGCAGCTGGGCATGCTACAAAGCTTGATGGTGACCTGCCGCTTGCATGATATTAATCCGTACACTTATTTGCTCGATGTGTTGCAGCGGGTTGGTTCGCACCCGGCATCCAAGGTGGATGAGCTGATACCGCGCAACTGGAAACAATTGTTTGCTGAGCAGCCCATGGGTGCTGCTTGCCCGCAGAACACAATCATGATTGCTTCGAACACTTTCAAGCGGGTCGCTCAAGTCGCAAAACACGACAATACACTTGAGCCTGAACCAGATTCAATTTCAACTGCGTGACCTCTTTGCGCGGCAAAAGTCTACACGGCTTGGATTGAGCGCTTACGTTTGGCCGGGCATTTGTGGCAGGTACTTAATGTCCATGTGGATGAAGCCCGGTGCGTAGTCTTTGAAGCTTTTTTCTCTGCCTGATTACCCGCTTTTTTTGCTCCTGCATGAGCGTGCGCAGGCTGGGCATGCCTTCACGCTTGAGCAACCTTTCAATGCCAGCACGTGAAACCTTCGCATTGACAAATTCACGAGTCACAGCCAGCAAGTCGTCTAACGGGAGCATCAGCATCCGCCGTAACTCGCACACAATCCATTCTTGCACCGTGCTCAGTGTCGTGTGCAAGGTGTGGGGGCGGTGTGATAAATCCTCGTGATTTTCCCGCTTTCTCCACTTAAGAACCGTGGCTTTGCTCAGGCTGTAACGAACCATTAACTCCTTGACCGACAAGTTTGACTCCTTGATCTCTTTGCGTGTTTTCGGAGTGGTTCTTGCATTACTATGCAGGCGATGGCTCATTGCGACTCTCCTTCAGGTCTTTGATTAAATCATCCAACAACGGCCGGGCTTTAAACAGCGGCCAGCTTCGAATTGGAATATAATCACACGAGTCCCAACATCTAGGCCCTCCTCCCCCGGGAACATATTTTATTCTTGACAGGCAGTCCGGAGGATTTCTGGACGCATTATGGGATCGCATAAAA
>JAAUOI010000310.1 GCA_012036375.1 Allobrachymonas sp.
CCAGCCAATGTGGGCAATGATTTGGGTGTTTCCATCAATTCTCATAGAAGGTATTTTTAAGCATTTTTAGCCTCTGGCCGGCATAAAAACTGCGCGGAGTGCTATCATTTTGTGAGTTCAAGCACGTAACACGTGCAAGACAAAGTCATAGCCTAAGTTCAGTCATCGGTGGATCAAAGAACATTCAGCCCTTGGGGGCAGGCTCCACCGCGCCGCCCACTTTAGGCGCAGGCGCATTTTGTCCCTCAACCCATTTGCGTACGCGCTCGGCATCACCCAATCTGCTGAGCTTACCTGCCGAGTCTAAAAACACCATAATCAAGCGCCGACCAGCGACTTTGGCTTGCATCACCAAGGTGTGCCCGGCTTCTGAAATGAAACCAGTTTTTTGCAAACCGATGTCCCAATCTGAACCGCGTACCAAACGATTAGTGTTCACGTAATTGAGCGGTTTTTCACCAATCAATACTTGATGACCCGGTGCAACGGACAGTTCACGAATCGTTTTGTCTTGATGTGCGTAGGCAGTGAGCGTGGCTAAATCTTTAGCGCTGCTTTGATTGCGGCTCGACAAACCCGTCGGCTCTACATATCGCGTATCTTGCATGCCCAACAATTGGGCCTTGGCATTCATGGCCTGCACAAAACGGCTCATGCCGCCTGGATAGCTGCGACCCAAAGCATGTGCCGCGCGATTCTCGCTGCTCATCAAAGCCAAAAGCATCAGTTCACTGCGGGTCAGCTGAGTGCCGATGGCCAGACGCGAGCGCGTACCCTTTTCGGTATCGACCTCGTCTTGCGTGATGGTGATCAGCTCATTCGGATCGAGCTGCGCCTCGCTCACGATCACCGCCGTCATCAATTTCGTGAGCGATGCAATAGGCAGCACCGCATTTTCATTTTTTTGGAACAAAATTTCCTGCGTGTCCTGATCCAGTACATAAGCCACGCTGGATTTGAGATCAAGCGGATCATGCGTGGCATGCAAGCCAGCCAGTTGACCGAAGGAAGGGCGCGGTGGCTCTGCCACAACAGCGATGGGCACGCGCCGCATCGTCACCACACGCTTGCCATTTTTCATCACCACCACACGCTGCATCCGCGTCGCCGGCTTGGCTTTGCTCACGCGCACGACTTGCTTTTTCTGCACAGTCGCTTTTTTGCTGTTCACAGCTTTGGATGATTTCAACACTTTCGCGTTACGTTCAGTCTTCGCCTGCACCGGCGCAACCAGCATGCCCGCCAAGCCTACTGAAACGAATAAGGTCAACACGCAGGCCGCCACTTGCCCTGCACAACGCGACATGAAACGAAAAGTGTGGGAAGTTGCCATAGCGAAACGAATGAAAATGGAGAAAAGAAGAAATCGCTACGGAAAGTATAGCAAGGAGAAAAATAATGTGCAATATCAATAACTTGTAAAGAACATTTAAATTTTCTCAGAAATACAGGGGATTACCCTAAAAAATCACGCAAAGTAGTAAAAAAGTCCTCCAAGCTTATGAATTAGCTCATTTTTCTAGGCCGAATGTGTTTGGAGACTGTGGCCAATCCAGCACGCGATCAAACATGGGAAAATAGCCTGCAAGCAAGCAGTGATCGCGCTGCCGCCGTGCAATCATGCACAACCCTAGCCCCTTTGATACAACATGACAGCCTCCTCCCACCCCATGCTCAACGTGGCCGTGCGTGCCGCACGCGCTGCTGGCGCCATCATCAACCGCGCCGCGCTCGACATTGAATCCGTGCGCATCAAGCAAAAGCAAATCAACGATTTCGTCACTGAAGTAGATGCGCTGTCAGAGCAAACCATCATCGACACGATCTTGGAAGCCTATCCCAATCACGGCATCCTCGCCGAAGAATCCGGCACCGAGAAGGGCAACAAATACTCCGATCACATTTGGATCATTGATCCGCTGGACGGCACCACCAATTTCATCCACGGCTTCCCCGTCTATTGCGTCAGTATCGCGTTGCAAATCCAAGGCAAGGTTGATCATGCTGTGATCTACGACCCCACCCGCAACGATCTGTTTTATGCCTCACGCGGACGCGGTGCTTATTTGAACGACCGCCGCATCCGCGTCAGCAAACGCGATGTGCTCACCCAATGCCTGATCTCCACCGGCTTTCCCTTCCGCCCCGGAGACAACTTCCCGCAATACATGCAGATGATGAGCGACATCATGACGCGCACCGCTGGCCTGCGCCGCCCAGGTGCTGCCGCGCTCGATCTCGCTTATGTGGCGGCAGGTTTCACCGATGGCTTCTTTGAAAAAGGCGTGCATCCTTGGGATGTGGCCGCAGGCTCACTCCTGATTCAAGAAGCGGGTGGCTTGATCGGCAATTTCACCGGCGACGCAGATTTCATGCACCAACAAGAATGCATGGCCGGCAACCCAAAAATCTATGCCCAAATGGCCAGCTTGCTCAGTAAATACAGCAAGTTTGCGAGCGCGGGGGAGAAAGCGGCGGTTCGCCAAATGGGTACATTGAAGGGCGCAGGGCAAGCAGCTCCCGACGAAGCCCCTTTGTAAATCTCGCAAGAGGCTCGCAGCGTGAGCGCTGATCTCTCTCACCACACGCCCATGATGCAGCAATACTTGCATCTGAAGAAGGATTTCCCCGACACGCTCGTGTTTTATCGCATGGGCGATTTTTACGAGCTGTTTTTCGCGGATGCAGAAAAAGCTGCGCGGTTACTTGACATCACACTCACGCAGCGTGGGCAATCGGGTGGGCAGCCGGTGGTGATGGCGGGTGTGCCGTTTCATTCGGTAGAAAATTATCTTGCGCGATTGATCAAGCTCGGTGAATCAGTGGCGATTTGCGAGCAAGTCGGTGAGGTCACTGGTAAAGGCCCGGTGGAGAGAAAAGTGGTGCGCGTCGTTACGCCCGGCACGCTCACTGATACCGAATTGCTGAGCGATAAATCCGAAGCCACGCTGCTGGCCGTGCATCAAGCGCCGCGAAATCGCCTAGGGCTCGCATGGCTGGCGCTCACGCAATCAGAAATCAAGCTCGCTGAATGCAGCCATGATGAGCTGGCCGCTTGGGTCTCGCGCATTGCGCCCAGCGAAGTGCTTTATGCCAGCGATGTGACGCCCGCGTTTGAGCAGCAGATCAAAGCCCTGCGGTTTTCGCAAACGCTCTCTTTCACTCTTAGGCCCGCGTTTCAGTTTGACAGCGGCCTAGGCTCGCAAAAGCTTTGTGCTCAGCTTCAAGTGGCCAGCCTCGCAGCGTTTGGTGCGCAAGAGCTGCCTCATGCGCAAGCCGCCGCCTGCGCCTTGACGTGGCCTATGCCGAGCACACGCAGGGCGCGAAGCTAACTCATGTGAGCCGCCTGCGCGTGCAGGCTGATGCCGACCTCATGGATATTCCGCTGCCTACACGGCGCAATTTGGAGCTCACGCAAACCTTGCGCGGCGAGGCCAGCCCCACGCTGTTCTCCTTGCTCGATACCTGCATGACGGGCATGGGCAGCCGAATGCTCAAAAGCTGGTTGCTCAATGTGCCGCGCAATCGCAGCATTGCAGAGCAGCGCATTCAAATGATCGGCATTTTGCGCGAAGGCCATGCGAACAAGCTGCGTGAGCAGCTCAAAGGATCAAGCGATGTAGAGCGCATTGCGGCGCGGATTGCGCTGCGGCAAGTCAAACCACGCGAACTGCTTGCCCTGCAACATACACTATCAAATCAGAGCATCTTGCGCAGTATTTATGCCGGCTAGGGACTGATTTCACTCAAATATTCAGTGCTTTACAAGATGCTGAACATCTGCAAGCCACTGCT
>JAAUOI010000040.1 GCA_012036375.1 Allobrachymonas sp.
CCAGTGCGTCGCTTGGCTCTGAGCATGCGCTGGATCAAAGAAGCCGCTCGCAAGCGCGGCGAAAAATCCATGGCATTGCGCTTGGCCAACGAACTGATCGAAGCCAGCGAAGGCCGTGGCGGCGCGATGAAGAAGCGTGATGAAGTGCACCGTATGGCAGAGGCCAATAAAGCCTTCTCCCACTTCCGCTTCTAAGGGCGGCTACTGCGCGGGCTTTATACGTCGTTGGGCGGTGCTCGCAATCCTCATGTACCCGAAGGTACATTCCGGTTGCTGCGCTCCGTCCGCCTAGTCTAAAACCCGCTCGCTACGCCGCGTCGCGCTTACAAAGTGCCACGCGGCTCTATCGTTTATTGAACACTAAGGAATCACTATGGCACGCGCCACACCTATTGAGCGTTATCGCAACATCGGCATTTCTGCACACATCGACGCAGGCAAAACCACGACCACCGAGCGTGTGTTGTTTTATACCGGTGTGAACCACAAAATCGGTGAAGTGCACGACGGCGCGGCCACCATGGACTGGATGGAGCAGGAGCAAGAGCGTGGCATCACGATCACCTCCGCTGCCACGACCTGCTTCTGGAAGGGCATGGGCAAGAATTTTGAAGAGCACCGCATCAACATCATTGACACCCCCGGCCACGTTGACTTCACGATTGAAGTAGAGCGTTCCATGCGCGTGCTCGATGGCGCTTGCATGGTTTATTGCGCTGTGGGCGGCGTGCAACCGCAGTCTGAAACCGTCTGGCGTCAGGCCAACAAATACAAAGTGCCACGCTTGGCTTTTGTGAACAAGATGGATCGCACTGGCGCGAACTTCTTCAAGGTTTACGAGCAAATGCGTTTGCGCTTGAAGGCCAACCCTGTGCCTCTGCAAATCCCGATCGGGGCTGAAGAAAACTTCGCTGGCGTGGTTGATTTGATCAAGATGAAAGCGATTTTGTGGAGCGAAGCCGACAAAGGCGTGACCTTCACTTATGGCGATATTCCAGCTGACTTGCAAGAGAAAGCCGACGAATTCCGCGAGAAACTCGTGGAAGCTGCTGCTGAAGCCAGCGAAGAGTTGATGAACAAGTATTTGGAAGGCACAGCGCTGACCGAAGAAGAAATCAAAGGCGCAATTCGCCAGCGCGCAATCGCTTGCGAAATCCAGCCGATGCTCTGCGGCTCTGCGTTCAAAAACAAAGGCGTTCAAGCCATGCTTGACGCTGTGGTTGAGTTCATGCCCAGCCCGATCGACATCCCGCCCGTGACTTGCATGGATGAAGACGACAAGCCGACAACACGTAAAGCGGATGACAGCGAAAAATTCGCTGCGCTCGCATTCAAGCTGATGACCGACCCATTCGTTGGCCAGCTCACCTTCGTGCGCGTGTATTCCGGCGTGTTGAAGTCGGGCGACAGCGTTTACAACCCGATCAAAGGCAAGAAAGAGCGTATCGGCCGTATCGTGCAGATGCATGCGAACGCCCGCGAGCCCGTGGAAGAGATTCGCGCTGGCGACATCGCTGCTTGCATCGGCTTGAAAGATGTGATCACTGGCGAGACGCTCTGCGATCCAGATCACGTCGTCACGCTTGAGAAAATGGTGTTCCCTGAGCCTGTGATTGCACAGGCTGTAGAGCCCAAAACCAAGGCTGACCAGGAGAAGATGGGCATCGCCCTGAATCGCTTGGCGCAAGAAGATCCTTCCTTCCGCGTGCGCACCGATGAAGAATCCGGCCAAACCATCATCGCCGGTATGGGTGAGTTGCACCTTGAAATTATTGTGGACCGCATGAAGCGCGAATTCGGCGTAGAAGCCAACGTCGGCAAACCTCAAGTGTCTTACCGCGAAACGATTCGCGGCACGGTGGAAGCTGCCGAAGGCAAATTTGTGCGTCAGTCGGGCGGTAAAGGCCAGTACGGCCACGTTGTGCTCAAGATTGAACCGAACGAGCCAGGCAAGGGCAACGAATTCGTTGACGCGATCAAAGGCGGTGTGGTTCCTCGCGAATTCATCCCCGCTGTTGAGAAAGGTATCAACGAAGCCTACACGCAAGGCGTGTTGGCCAACTACCCCGTGGTTGACGTGAAAGTCACGCTGCACTTCGGTTCCTACCACGATGTGGACTCCAACGAATTGGCGTTCAAGATGGCTGCGATTTTCGGCTTCAAAGAAGGTTGCCGCAAGGCTCAGCCCGTGATTCTTGAGCCGATGATGTCGGTTGAAGTTGAGACTCCAGAAGACTATGCCGGTAACGTGATGGGCGATTTGTCCAGCCGTCGCGGCATGGTGCAAGGCATGGAAGACATGGTCGGCGGTGGCAAAGCCATCCGCGCTGAAGTGCCTTTGTCTGAAATGTTTGGCTATTCCACGACATTGCGCTCCATGAGCCAAGGCCGTGCAACTTACACGATGGAATTCAAACACTACACGGAAGCTCCGCGTAACGTGTCTGAAGCCATCATGAGCGCCCGCGCTAAATAATTAACCAACTATTTATCGCGAAAAACGCTAAAAGAACATCCGAAAAGCGCAAAAATAATTCGTTTTCATTTTGCGTTTTTGCGTCCTTTTCGCGCTTTTCGCGTTACCTAGATTTTCCCTTGTCTGCGATCACTGCCTCTCACTGCCCGTGGTGAGAGATCAAGCAAGCTGATGCAGACGTTAAACCTCACACGGGCATGTTCATTTGAAAGAAGTCCATCATGGCAAAAGAGAAATTCGAACGTACCAAGCCCCACGTCAACGTGGGCACGATTGGCCACGTCGATCATGGCAAAACCACGCTGACCGCAGCGATCACCACCGTCTTGGCAGCCAAGTTCGGCGGTCAAGCCAAAGCGTATGACCAGATTGATGCTGCTCCAGAAGAAAAAGCACGCGGCATTACGATCAACACCGCCCACGTGGAATATGAGACGGCTAACCGCCACTACGCCCACGTCGATTGCCCAGGCCACGCCGACTATGTGAAAAACATGATTACCGGCGCAGCCCAGATGGATGGCGCTGTGCTCGTTTGCTCCGCAGCAGACGGCCCCATGCCCCAAACCCGCGAGCACATCCTTTTGTCTCGCCAAGTGGGCGTTCCTCACATCATCGTGTTCCTGAATAAATGCGACATGGTCGATGATGCTGAATTGCTCGAACTCGTCGAAATGGAAGTTCGCGAACTGTTGTCTAAATACGACTTCCCCGGCGACGACACCCCCATCATCCGTGGTTCAGCCAAACTCGCCATGGAAGGCGACAAAGGCGACCTGGGCGAAGGCGCGATCATGAAACTCGCCGAAGCCATGGACAGCTACTTCCCCGAGCCAAAGCGCGCGATTGACGGCGCATTCTTGATGCCCGTAGAAGACGTGTTCTCCATCTCTGGCCGTGGTACGGTGGTGACTGGCCGTGTTGAGCGCGGTATCGTCAAAGTCGGCGAAGAGATCGAAATCGTTGGTATTGCCGATACCCAAAAACCATCTGCACCGGCGTGGAAATGTTCCGCAAGCTGCTCGACCAAGGTCAAGCTGGCGACAACGTCGGTATCCTGCTCCGTGGCACCAAGCGTGAAGACGTGCAGCGCGGCCAAGTGCTTTGCAAGCCCGGCTCCATCAAGCCGCACACCGAGTTCACGGGTGAGGTCTATGTGCTGTCCAAAGAAGAAGGTGGCCGTCACACCCCATTCTTCAACAACTACCGCCCTCAGTTCTACTTCCGCACCACGGACGTGACGGGTGCGATTGAGTTGCCAAAAGACAAAGAGATGGTCATGCCAGGCGACAACGTGAGCATCAGCGTCAAGCTGATCGCTCCTATCGCTATGGAAGAAGGTCTGCGCTTTGCGATCCGTGAGGGTGGCCGTACGGTCGGCTCTGGCGTGGTGGCGAAGATTGTGAAGTAAGTTTGAGTCGAGAACTGTAGGGGCGTAGCTCAATTGGCAGAGTATCGGTCTCCAAAACCGAGGGTTGGGGGTTCGAGGCCCTCCGCCCCTGCCAACAGATCATAGAAATCTGTTGGTGCCAGTTCTCAAAATAGCCCAGCGCACAGCGTTGGGCTTGTCTGTTTAAAGAGTTCAGCATCACTGAACGCAAAAGTAAAGTAAACCATGGCTGCAGAGCAAATTGAAACTGTCAACACCGGTGCAGATAAAGCCAAGCTGGCGGTGTCTGTGTTGCTGGTGCTTGCAGGAATTGTTGGTTTTTACATGCTCGCCAAGCAAGGCCAGATTGCTCAATGGGGTGCACTGATTGCGGCCATCGTGGCAGCAGTCGTGGTGTTTCTTTCCTCGGAGCCGGGCAAGGAATTTGTGGCGTTTGGCCGTGATGCTGTACGTGAGGCGAAAAAAGTCGTTTGGCCTACGCGAAAAGAGTCCATGCAAATGACAGGTTATGTCTTTGCATTTGTTGTGGTGATGGCGCTCTTTTTGTGGCTGACTGATAAGTCGCTCGAATGGATCATTTTCAGTCTGATTTTGGGTTGGAGATAAGCCATGTCTGAATTACACGAAGAAATTGTTGCTGCCGCAACGCCTGAAGCAGGCGAGCCCTCTTATGCCCCGGCTGAGGGTATGCAGTGGTATGTTGTGCAAGCTTATTCTGGTATGGAAAAAGCTGTCGAGCGCAATGTGCATGAGCGCATTGCGCGTGCAGGTATGCAGGCAAAATTTGGCCGTTTCCTCGTCCCCACGGAAGAAGTGGTGGAGATGAAAAACGGGCAGCGCAAAACCACTGAGCGTAAATTCTTCCCCGGCTATGTGCTGGTGGAGATGGTGATGGACGACGAATCTTGGCATTTGGTCAAGCACACCAGCAAAGTCACAGGTTTTGTGGGAGGCGCACGCAACCGTCCTGTGGCGATTTCAGAAGCCGAAGTGCAAAAAATCGTCAACCAAATGAAAACTGGTTCAGCTAGCCCCCGCCACAAGGTGGAGTTCACAGTGGGCGAGTTGGTGCGCGTCAAGGAAGGCCCGTTCACCGACTTCAATGGTTCGGTTGAAGAAGTCAATTACGAGAAAAGCAAGGTGCGAGTTTCGGTCACGATTTTTGGCCGCGCTACGCCTGTCGAGCTCGAGTTTGCTCAGGTTGAAAAAACGTAAGTTTCGCTAAAACCTAAAGCAAATAGGATTAAAAAATTCGCGCCTTCCGGTTCAGCGCGATCAAAGCTCAATGAATCGCTAACCCTCGGGGAGCCACCAAGTGGCGTTATCACCCGTAAGGAGAAAATATGGCAAAGAAAATTGTCGGCTTCGTGAAGCTGCAAGTGCCAGCAGGTAAGGCGAATCCATCGCCCCCAATCGGCCCCGCTTTGGGTCAACGCGGTTTGAACATCATGGAATTCTGCAAGGCGTTCAACGCCCAGACCCAAGGTGTTGAGCCGGGTCTGCCATTGCCTGTGGTGATCACAGCATTTGCAGACAAGAGCTTTACCTTCATCATCAAAACGCCGCCCGCGACGACTTTGATTAAGAAGGCTATCAAGCTCGACAAAGGTTCTGCTAAGCCGCACGTAGACAAAGTTGGCAAGATCACTCGCGCTCAGCTCGAAGAAATCGCCAAAGGCAAAATCAAAGACATGAACGCTGCCAGCATTGATGCAGCCGTTCGCACATTGGCTGGTTCCGCCCGCTCCATGGGCGTCACGGTGGAGGGTCTGTAATCATGGCACTCACAAAGAAACAAAAAGCCCAAGTGGGCAAAGTCGATAGCAACAAGCTGTACGCGATTGGCGATGCTTTAGGTATCGTGCAAACCGCTGCAACTGCTAAATTCGATGAGTCCATCGACGTTGCTGTTCAGCTCGGTATCGATGCCAAGAAGTCGGATCAAGTCGTGCGTGGCGCAGTTGTGCTCCCTAACGGCACCGGCAAAACCAAGCGTGTGGCTGTGTTTGCGCAAGGCGCAAAGGCTGAAGAGGCCAAAGCCGCTGGCGCAGATGTGGTTGGCATGGACGATTTGGCTGCCATGGTCAAGGCTGGCAATATGCCTTTTGACGTGGTGATTGCAGCGCCTGACGCGATGCGTATCGTCGGTACCTTGGGTCAAATCTTGGGTCCACGTGGCCTGATGCCTAACCCGAAAGTTGGTACGGTAACGCCGGATGTGGCCAAGGCTGTCAAAGACGCTAAAGCTGGTCAGGTGCAGTTCCGTGTGGACAAAGCAGGTATTGTGCATGCCACCATCGGTCGTCGCTCATTTGAAGCCGCCAAGTTGCAAGGCAATTTGTCCGCGTTGGTGGACGCTTTGAACAAAGCTAAGCCAGCTTCGAGCAAAGGTGTGTATTTGAAGAAATTGGCCGTTTCCTCCACCATGGGTGTGGGTGTCCGCGTGGACATCCAGTCTCTGGCGGCCTAAAGAGGTTGGCTTGCTGCGCTGGTCTGGCGCAGCGAGTTGAAACGGTGGGCTGTGATTGTTTTGAGCTTCGGTTCAAAAGTTTTGCAGGCCATCCAAGACCGTTGGTGCAAGTGGCTGTGAAGCCAATTGCTTAATGATTGCCTCGGCAATAACCAACGCAGATGGCGGTCCCGCTGGCAGAAATTTCGAGAGTTTTGACTTAAGAATGTTTTGGTAGTTGATCGCTGAACTCGTAGCGTGGTGAATGTGCAAACAAACACCACATTGTTCAAGGAGAAAGACGTTGAGTCTGAATCGCAGTGAGAAGCAAGCCGTCATTGATGAAGTGACGGGGCTCGCCGCAAAAGCTCAAACGCTTGTCATGGCGGAATACCGTGGTATCACGGTGGCTGATATGACCAAGTTGCGCATTGATGCTCGCAGCAAAGGTGTTAGCCTGAGTGTGTTGAAAAAACACCTTGGCTCGCCGTGCCGTGACAGGCAGTGCCTTCGAGGTCGTGTCCGAGCAGATGACTGGTCCGTTGATCTACGGCTTTTCTGAAGACGCTGTGGGCGCCGCCAAGGTGCTCGCTGACTTCGCCAAAACCAATGACAAATTGGTCTTGCGCGGTGGTGCGTATGCAGGCAAGGCATTAGATGTCAATGCGGTCAAGCAACTGGCCAGTATTCCATCCAAGGAAGTGTTACTCGCACAGCTTTGTGGCTTGCTCAAGTCGCCAATTTCCCGCACCGCAGTGGTGTTGGGTGCATTGGCTACAAAGAAAGGCGAAGCCGCTTAATCCGCGCGCATCGCAACCATTTATTTTTAAGTTTAAGGAACTCAAATCATGGCATTTGATAAAGACGCATTCCTGACCTCGCTGGACAGCATGACGGTCATGGAACTCAACGACCTGGTGAAAGCCATCGAAGAGAAATTCGGCGTGAGCGCCGCAGCAATGGCGGCTCCTGCCGCTGGCGGCGGTGGCGGTGCAGCCGCTGCTGCTGAAGAGAAGACCGACTTCAACGTCGTGTTGACGGAGACGGGCGCAAACAAAGTGTCCGTTATTAAAGCGGTTCGCGAAATCACCGGTCTGGGCCTCAAAGAAGCCAAAGACTTGGTTGACGGCGCTCCAAAGACCATCAAGGAAGCCATGCCTAAGGCTGACGCTGAAGCTGCTAAGAAGAAGCTCGAAGAAGCTGGCGCGAAAGCCGAACTCAAGTAATTCTGTGCTTTCCTGCTGCGCAGGCCGATTTTGGCTTTGCGATACGGGGGCGTACTTCAGTACGTCTGCGTTTCTCAAACTAAACTCGACCTGCTCGCGACGGAAATCATCAGAATTACACAGGCTGGTATCCAACCAGCCTTTTGCGCTTTCAGAGCGCACACAAAAATGCTGAGTTTTCAACCTTTTTGTGTGTCTTCTGACGTGACTGCAGAAGACCGCTTGGCTCGGGTGTGGCGCAATGCTGCACCGTCTGCCAACGGCTGGTAGTGGCCAGCCGCCAAGAGAGTTGTATTTCGCTTGCGCGAGAGCAACTGTGCCAGTCGCCAAGAATCCCCCGGAGATCTCATGGCTCAAGCTTCGACTTATTCCTACACTGAGCGCAAACGTATTCGCAAGAGTTTTGGTACTCGCGATGCAGTGCTTGAAGTTCCTTACCTTTTGCAGATGCAGAAAGATGCCTACACACTCTTTTTGCAAGCTGGTTCTGCATCCACCAAACGAGTCCACGAAGGTCTCCAGGCTGCATTCGAATCGGCGTTCCCGATCGTCTCGCACAATGGTTTTGTCGAGATGAAGTTTCTCGAATACAACCTGGCCAAGCCTGCATTCGATGTGCGTGAGTGCCAAACCCGTGGTTTGACCTTCGGCTCGGCCGTGCGTGCTCGCGTGCAACTCATCATTATGACCGTGAATCGTCCACTCCGCAGTCCAAAGTGGTCAAAGAGGTCAAAGAGCAAGAGGTCTACATGGGCGAAGTGCCCTTGATGACCGACAAAGGCTCGTTCATCATCAACGGCACTGAGCGTGTGATCGTGTCTCAGTTGCACCGCAGCCCTGGTGTGTTCTTCGAGCACGACAAAGGCAAAACGCACAGCTCCGGCAAACTATTGTTCTCTGCTCGCGTGATTCCTTACCGTGGCTCTTGGCTCGATTTTGAATTCGATCCTAAAGACCTGCTGTATTTCCGCGTGGATCGTCGCCGCAAGATGCCAGTCACGATTCTGCTCAAAGCGATTGGCATGTCGCCCGAAGCGATTTTGGCCAATTTCTTCGTGTTTGATAACTTTCGTTTGATGGATAGCGGCGCTCAGCTCGAATTTGTGGCCGAACGCCTGCGCGGTGAAGTCGCACGTTTTGACATCACTGACAAATCAGGCAAGGTGGTCGTCGCCAAAGACAAGCGAGTCACCGCCAAGCACACCCGCGAACTTGAAAGCTCGGGCACCACGCACATCAGCGTGCCAGAAGATTTCTTGGTTGGTCGAGTACTGGCTCGTAACATCGTTGACCAAGACACCGGCGAGATCATTGCCAAGGCCAACGATGAGTTGACCGAAGCGCTGTTGAAAAAGTTGCGTGCCGCTGGTGTGCAAGATCTGCAATGCCTCTACACCAACGAACTTGATCAAGGTGCTTATATTTCTCAAAGCTTGCGCATTGATGAGACGCAAGACGAGACCGCCGCGCGCGTGGCGATTTATCGCATGATGCGCCCTGGTGAGCCACCGACCGAAGACGCCGTGCAAGCGCTGTTCCATCGTCTTTTCTTCAACCCAGACACGTATGACTTGTCTCGTGTGGGTCGCATGAAGTTCAACGCTCGCGTGGGTCGTGATGGCTCTACCGGTGAGATGGTGCTCTCGCACGAGGACATTTTGTCCGTGGTGAAGATCCTCGTTGATCTGCGCAACGGCCGTGGCGAAGTGGACGATATTGATCACCTCGGTAATCGCCGCGTGCGTTGCGTGGGCGAGTTGGCTGAAAACCAGTATCGCACCGGCTTGGCACGTATCGAGAAAGCCGTGAAAGAGCGTCTTGGCCAAGCTGAGGCAGAGCCGCTCATGCCGCATGACTTGATCAACTCCAAGCCGATTTCTGCGGCACTCAAAGAATTCTTTGGTGCTTCGCAGCTCTCGCAATTCATGGATCAAACCAATCCTTTGTCTGAGATCACGCACAAGCGTCGCGTTTCTGCTCTTGGCCCTGGCGGTTTGACACGCGAGCGCGCAGGCTTTGAGGTGCGCGATGTGCACGTGACCCACTACGGTCGCGTTTGCCCGATCGAGACACCAGAAGGTCCAAACATTGGTCTGATCAACTCTCTGGCTTTGTACGCACGTCTGAACGAATATGGCTTCATCGAAACGCCGTATCGCCGCGTGATTGACAGCAAAGTGACCAACCAGATCGATTACCTCTCTGCCATCGAAGAGGGCAAGTATGTGATCGCTCAGGCTAACACCGTGCTCGACAAAGACGGCAAACTCACAGGCGAGTTAATCTCTGCACGTGACAAAGGCGAATCTGTGCTCGTGGGCGCAGAGGCCATTCAATACATGGACGTGTCGCCCGCGCAGATTGTGTCGGTTGCTGCGTCACTCGTGCCATTCCTTGAGCATGATGATGCGAACCGCGCTTTGATGGGCGCGAACATGCAGCGTCAAGCTGTGCCCGTGTTGCGCCCTGAAAAAGCATTCGTCGGTACAGGTATCGAGCGCGTTGCTGCAGTGGACTCCGGCACCGTGGTGACGGCCAATCGCGGCGGTGTGGTGGATTACGTTGACGCAACCCGTATCGTGGTCCGCGTGGATGATAAAGAAGCAGTGGCTGGCGAAGTCGGTGTGGACATTTACAACCTGATCCAGTATCAGCGTTCCAACCAAAACACCAACATCCATCAGCGTCCCATCGTCAAGCGTGGCGACAAGATTGCCAAGGGCGATGTGGTGGCTGACGGCGCATCGACTGACTTGGGCGAATTGGCTCTGGGTCAAAATATGCTGGTCGCCTTCATGCCGTGGAACGGCTACAACTTCGAAGACTCGATCTTGATCAGTGAGCGCGTGGTGGCTGAAGACCGCTACACCTCGATCCATATCGAAGAACTCGTGGTCATGGCTCGCGACACCAAGCTGGGCTCTGAAGAGATCACCCGCGATATTCCCAACCTCTCTGAGCAGCAGCTCAACCGTTTGGATGAATCCGGCATCATCTACGTCGGCGCAGAAGTGCAACCCGGCGATACCTTGGTCGGCAAAGTCACGCCAAAAGGTGAAACTACGCTCACCCCTGAAGAGAAACTGCTCCGCGCGATTTTCGGCGAGAAAGCCAGCGATGTGAAAGACACTTCGCTGCGCGTCGATCAAGGCAGCGCAGGCACGGTGATTGACGTGCAGGTGTTTACCCGCGAAGGCATCACACGCGACAAGCGTGCGCAGCAAATTATTGATGACGAATTGAAGCGCTTCCGCCTCGATTTGAACGATCAGCTGCGCATTGTGGAAGCCGATGCGTTTGACCGTATCGAGAAATTGCTCAATGGCAAAGTTGCTAACGGCGGCCCTCAGAAGCTGGCCAAAGGCACGAAGATCGACAAAGCCTATTTGTCATCCGTTGAGAAATACCACTGGTTTGACATTCGCCCTGCGACTGAAGACGTGGCAGCTCAGCTTGAGTCCATCAAAAATGCGATCGAGCAACAGCGTCATAGCTTCGACTTGGCTTTTGAAGAAAAGCGCAAGAAGCTGACGCAAGGCGACGAGTTGCCAGCAGGCGTGCTCAAGATGGTCAAGGTGTACTTGGCTGTGAAGCGCCGCTTGCAGCCCGGTGACAAGATGGCCGGCCGTCACGGCAACAAGGGCGTTGTGTCGAAGATCGTTCCGGTCGAAGACATGCCTTACATGGCTGATGGCACACCGTGCGACATCGTGCTCAATCCGCTGGGCGTGCCATCGCGCATGAACGTCGGTCAGGTGCTGGAAGTGCATTTGGGCTGGGCAGGTAAAGGTATTGGTCAGCGTATCGGCGATATGCTGCAATCGCAAGCCAAAGCCGCTGAACTGCGCAAATACATGGAGAGCTTCTACAACGCTTCTGGCCGCAAAGAAGATCTGTCCAAACTCTCTGAGGCTGACGTGCAAGAGATGGCTGGCAACTTGGCCAAGGGCGCGACCTTTGCAACGCCGGTGTTCGACGGCGCAGCCGAAGAAGAAATCCGCGCGATGCTCAAGCTGGCTTATCCTGAAGAAATCGCCAAAGCCAAGGGTTTGACGGCGACTCTGACGCAAGCCTTCCTGCACGACGGCCGCACGGGCGAGCAATTCGAGCGCCCAACGACCGTGGGCTACATGCATGTCTTGAAACTGCACCACTTGGTGGACGACAAGATGCATGCTCGCTCAACTGGCCCGTACAGCTTGGTCACTCAGCAGCCGCTGGGCGGCAAGGCGCAATTCGGTGGCCAGCGTTTCGGCGAGATGGAGGTGTGGGCACTCAAGGCCTATGGCGCTTCTTACGTCTTGCAGGAGATGCTGACTGTGAAGTCCGACGACGTGCAAGGCCGTACCAAGGTGTACGAGAGCATCGTCAAGGGCGAGCACACCATCCAGGCGGGCATGCCTGAGTCGTTCAACGTGTTGGTCAAAGAGATTCGCTCTTTGGGCATCGACATTGAACTTGAGCGCAACTAATTGAAAGGAACTGGACACATGAAATCCTTACTCGACCTCTTCAAGCAGTTCACTCCCGATGAGCATTTCGATGCGATCCGCATCGGTATTGCTTCTCCCGAGAAAATTCGCAGCTGGTCTTTTGGCGAAGTGAAAAAGCCTGAGACGATCAACTACCGCACGTTCAAGCCTGAGCGTGATGGTTTGTTTTGCGCCAAGATTTTTGGTCCTATCAAGGATTACGAATGCTTGTGCGGCAAATACAAGCGCCTCAAGCATCGCGGCGTGATTTGCGAAAAATGCGGCGTGGAAGTCACACAAGCCAAAGTGCGTCGCGAGCGCATGGGTCATATCGACTTGGCCGCGCCCTGCGCCCACATCTGGTTCTTGAAATCCCTGCCATCGCGCTTGGGCCTCGTGCTCGACATGACCTTGCGCGATATTGAGCGTGTGCTTTATTTTGAAGCATATGTCGTCACTGATCCCGGCATGACCCCACTGAAGAAATTCAGCATCATGACGGAAGACGACTACGATGCAAAAGTCAAAGAGTACGGTGATGAATTCCAAGCCAAGATGGGCGCGGAAGGCATCAAGGAGTTGCTCGGTGGCTTGGAGCTCGATGTTGAAATTGAGAAGCTGCGCAACGATTTGACGGGCTCTGAGCTCAAGATCAAAAAGAATGCCAAGCGCCTCAAGGTCATGGAAGCGTTCAAAAAATCTAGTATGAAGCCTGAGTGGATGATTCTGGAAGTGCTGCCTGTGTTGCCGCCGGATTTGCGTCCGCTGGTGCCACTCGATGGCGGCCGCTTTGCAACGTCTGATTTGAATGATCTGTATCGCCGCGTGATCAACCGCAACTCGCGTCTGCGTCGTTTGCTCGAGCTCAAAGCGCCCGAGATCATCGCTCGCAATGAGAAGCGCATGCTACAAGAGTCTGTGGATAGTTTGCTCGATAACGGCCGCCGCGGCAAAGCTATGACGGGTGCAAACAAGCGTGCTCTGAAGTCTTTGGCCGATATGATCAAAGGCAAGAGCGGTCGTTTCCGCCAGAACTTGCTGGGCAAGCGTGTGGACTACTCCGGGCGTTCCGTGATTACCGTGGGCCCAACACTCAAGCTGCATCAGTGCGGCTTGCCCAAGCTCATGGCGCTGGAACTGTTCAAACCCTTCATCTTCGCTCAGTTGGAAGCACGCGGCATCGCGACGACCATCAAAGCTGCGAAGAAAGAAGTCGAGAGCGGCACGCCAGTCGTGTGGGATATCTTGGAAGAGGTGATCCGCGAGCATCCTGTGATGCTCAACCGCGCGCCAACTTTGCACCGCTTGGGTATTCAGGCCTTTGAGCCGATCTTGATTGAAGGCAAGGCGATTCAGTTGCACCCGCTCGTTTGCTCTGCGTTTAACGCGGACTTCGACGGTGACCAAATGGCTGTGCACATTCCGTTGTCGGTAGAAGCGCAGATGGAAGCTCGCACCTTGATGCTCGCATCGAACAACGTGCTGTTCCCCGCTTCTGGCGAGCCATCGATTGTGCCTTCACAAGACGTGGTGCTCGGTTTGTACTACGCTACCCGCGAGCGCGTCAATGGCAAAGGCGAAGGCATGGTCTTCATGGACTTGCCTGAGCTGCAACGTGCGCTCGATGCAGGCGTGGTGGAACTGACCTCGCGCGTGAGCGTTCGCATGGTTGAGCATGCCAAAGACAAAGTCACCGGTGAATTCACCGCCAGCACCAAGGTGCGCTCCACCACCGTGGGCCGCGCATTGCTGTCTGAGATTTTGCCTAAAGGCTTGCCATTCGAGAACATCGACAAGGCGCTCAAGAAGAAAGAAATTTCTAAGCTGATCAACACCTCGTTCCGCAAGTGTGGCCTCAAAGAAACCGTGGTCTTGGCTGACAAACTGCTGCAAAGCGGCTTCCGTTTGGCCACCCGCGCTGGCATTTCGATTGCGATTGACGACATGCTCGTCCCGCAAGAGAAGCACACCATCGTTGAGCGCGCTGAGAAAGAAGTCAAAGAGATTGCCAACCAATACTCTTCCGGCTTGGTGACTGCAGGCGAGCGCTACAACAAGGTCGTGGACATTTGGTCTAAGGCCGGTGATGAAGTCTCCAAAGTGATGTATGCCCAACTGTCCAAGGAAAAAACCACGGATCGTCACGGCAAAGAAGTCACGCAAGAATCGTTCAACTCGATCTACATGATGGCCGATTCTGGCGCGCGTGGCTCTGCTGCGCAGATTCGTCAGGTGGCGGGTATGCGCGGTTTG
>JAAUOI010000041.1 GCA_012036375.1 Allobrachymonas sp.
GGCGCAAAGCCCGGCAAAGCTGCCCACTTCGATGCGACCCATATCCCCTGAGTCAAAAAGCTGCTTGGCTTTTTGCTTGCTGATTTTCTCTTCCGCCTTGGCCAACTCGATTTGGCCCGGGATGTTGAGTTTGTTGGGCAGGATCATGGGGCGAGCGTTCTAGAAATCTTCGTTAGATGGATTTTGCACTCAAACGGTGAGCCCCAAACCCCGCCGGCGACCGCCCGAGCCTAGCTCTAAGGTCGCAAATTGCGACCTTAAACCTCAAGCAACACCCTCCACCCGCTTAACTCGCATCGCTACACTCTGAATTCAATAGCATCTTGCGCAGTATCCACGAGGGCTAGATGCCAATTTCACCTGATTAGCTATCTGCCTCAGACCAAGATTTGCCTTTTCAGGGAAAGCAGATTAAACTGTATTGATGTACAGTTTTCTCTTGAGGCGATGACAATGTCAATCAATCATATCCAGTTCCAGCGCGGCCTGTCTTTGCCGCAATTCATTGAGCGCTTTGGCTCTGAACAGCAGTGCGAGGATGCTTTGGCGGCTGCTCGTTGGCCTTCGGGCTGGCGCTGCGCTCACTGCAACTGCACTCGCTTCTTTCATACACACTCCAATACAGGGCGCAAGCTGTGGGAGTGCTTTTTGTGTGGCTACCAATCCTCTAGTCTGGTGAGCACGGTGTTTGAGCACACCAAGCTGCCTCTGACGACTTGGTTTTTGGCGATGTATCTGATGACGCAGAGCAAGAATGCGGTCAGCGCTTTGGAGCTTAAGCGTCAGTTGGGGGTCAATTACAAGACGGCTTGGCTCATCAAGCACAAGCTTCTGCGGGTGATGGAGCTGCGCGATGAGCCCTACAAGCTGGGTGGGCGGGTAGAGATTGATGATGCTTATCTGGGCGGGGAACGAGCGGGCAGCTGCAATGGCGGGCGTGGGGCGATGAATAAGTCTGCGTTCGTGGCTGCGGTGCAAACTTGTCCTCAGGGCAAGCCCTTGTTTATGCGTCTGAAGTTGATCTCGGGTTTCACGATTGCTGCGTTCAAGGACTGGGCGGTTGAGAATTTGCAAAGCTGTGCGCATGTGGTCTCGGATGGCACGGCTTGCTTTCGCTACGTCACTGAGATGGGCGCAACGCATGAGCGCTACGTCACAGGCTCAGGTCGCGCAGGTGCACAGCACCCGAGCTTTAAGTGGGTCAATACGATGCTGGGCAATTTGAAGACTGCGATCAGCGGTACGTACCACAGCATTGATCACAGCAAGTATGGCAACCGCTATTTGGCTGAGTTCTCCTATCGCTTTAATCGCAGGTTTGATTTGGCCTCTTTGCTGCCTCGTCTGCTCAATGCCGCTGCAACGACAAAGCCTCACACGCTTAGGACTTTGCGTGGGTCTGAGGCATGTGGCTAATCAGGCCATTTCTTGAGATCGGCGGCGAAACTGCTACTGCTGGTGCTATCAATCGCGGAGCGAGCGCGTTCGCTGAACATGACCATCGCGCAGCAAGGTGAGCTGCTCCAGCCTTTTTGTGGCGCGGAAATCAGCACATCCACACCCGTGGCTTGCATATCGACCCACATCGCGCCCGAGGCGATGCAATCGAGCACGAAGAGGCCGCCCACGGCATGCACGGCATCGGCGACTTGTTTCAAATAATCATCAGGCAAGACCATGCCGGCGGAGGTTTCCACATGCGGCGCGAAAACGACGGCAGGTTTGAGTTCGGCGATTTTGGCGGTGACTTCGGCAATCGGCGCGGGAATCCACGGCTGCTGCGCTCCTGCGCGGGCAGGGCGAGCTTTGAGCACAGTGGCATGCGGTGTGATCTTGCCCATGTCGATGATCTGCGTCCAGCGGTAGGAGAACCAGCCGTTGCGCAGGATGATCACGGGTTTATCGCCTGCGAATTGCCTTGCGACGGACTCCATGCCGAAAGTGCCGCTGCCGGGTACGAGGGCGACGCTTTTGGCCTTGTACACGCTCTTGAGCATGCTGGAAATATCGCGCATCACACCGCCAAACTGGCCGCTCATGTGGTTGAGCGAGCGGTCGGTGTAAACGACAGAAAATTCCAGCAAGCCGCTGGGGTCCACATTGGGCAGTAATCCGGGCATGTTGTGTCTCCTCAAAAATGCAGGGCTATCAGGTTATCACAGAGCCGCTTCTGATGCTGGGCGAGCAAAAAGGAGGAAATTTAGGGTTTTTTCAAGCGTAATCTGGCGGTGTCTAAGCGCTCATCAATGACCGCGCCAATGAAATCGGCCGAGGCCACGCCTTCGATGCGTGGCGCAATTTCTTGGCCTTGGGTGTTGAAAAATAAGATGGTGGGCGTGATGTGGATTTTGAGTAGGCGAGACAAGGCCTCAGGCGTGCTGCGCTGGCCTTGAAAATCTTGCAGACGGGTCTGTCGATCATTGACCATGAACTCAAATACGGGCAAGCCACCTTCTCGCATCGCAGAAAAATAGTTTCTGCGCAATAACTCACACCACGGACAGCCGGGCAGGCTCACCATGAGCACCAAGGGCTGGCCCGCGCTAGCCGCTTGGCTTGCCGCTCGTGGTAAATCGCTGGGCAGGGGTAAGAGCTGATTTTTAGAGCGATTTTGGGCAGTAGTCGGCATGAAATATGCACCGAATGCTACTGAAAAAATAGCGTTTAGGAAGGCTTGGCGGCGCGTGCTGCGCATTTTGCTGTGCATGTGGCGCAGTATAGAAGCAGAAGAAAAATCATGCTGTGCAGGCGTTTGATGGGGCGGTCAAAGATTAGCGATAATCTAGGCATGTTTTTGAAGATAAATTGGCACTTTGCCGGCATAGAATCTGCGCCAAGTGCTATTAAAACAATAGTTCAATGCGTCGGCTTTGCTGCCTGCGCCCTACAGTTGATGGCATGCACGCCAACGTTTAACTGGCGCGAAGTGAGCTTGGAGCAGGCGGGTACATCTTCCGCAGTTAGTGCGTTGCTGCCTTGCAAGCCCGATCGCGGCACGCGAGCGGTGCAACTGGCTGGGCAAAGCGTGCAGATGAGCATGGCGGGCTGCGAAGCGGGAGGCGCGATGTTCACAGTGGCGTTTGTGAAAGTGCAGCAAGCCGCGCAGCTCCAAGCCGTGGCGACAGATTGGAAATCCAGCAACCCCGCCACCCACAGTCGTCAGCTCATGCATGGCAACGTGGTTGCGCAAGTGGCCGTTTACGGTCAGCCCAAAGAAGGGCGCGATGGGCCGGGGGCGCTGAGTAGCCAAGCAGTTGAAACGTTTCTGAGCAATTTGAAGCTGGAGGGAGCGCGATGAGTGCGGCTCAGGCTTTGAGTGCTCAACGATCCGATGCAGACGACGGTAGCTTGCGTATGTCGCGCAGCTTGGCGGTGCAGGTGTTTTTGGCTTTTGCCTTGGCTTACTTCATGTCGGCCTTGATTCGCGCCATCACAGCGACGCTCGCGCCGACTTTGCGAATGGAGTTTTCACTCTCATCGGGCGATCTGGGTTTGCTGGCCGGTGGGTATTTCCTAGGCTTTGCCTTGACACAATTGCCGCTCGGGCGTTGGCTGGATCGCTATGGCCCGAAGCGCGTGATTTTGTGTTTTTGAGTGTGGCGGTGCTGGGGTGTATTGCCTTTTCGCTTGCACCGAATTTTGCGGGTTTGCTGGCCGCGCGTATGCTGTGCGGCGTGGGCGTGAGCGCTTGTTTGATGGCGCCGCTCACGGCGTATCGCTTGTGGTTTGCGCCTCAGACGCAACAGCGCGCTAATTCTTGGATGCTGATGACGGGCTCGCTGGGCATGGTGGCCTCGACCTTGCCAGTGCAGTGGCTGCTGCCGCTGGTTGGCTGGCGTATGTTGTTTGTGGGGCTAGCTGTTTTGGTGTTGCTGGCCATGCTGATTTTGGCTTGGCGCTTGCCGGCTGCGGCTCAATCGCAAACACCCGTGGTGCAGTCCGAAAGCTTGCTGACGAGCTATGCGCCGATCTGGCGGCATGCGTATTTCCGCCGGCATCTATGGATGGGCTTTTTCAGCTATGGCGGCTTGATGGCGATTCAAACGCTGTGGGCGGGGCCTTGGCTGGTGCAGGTCAGTGGCGTGAGCGCGGCGCAGGCAGCGCAAGGCTTGTTTTGGCTCAATGTGTGCATGCTCTGCACGTTTTTAACTTGGGGCTGGGTCAATCCCTGGCTGACTCAGCGCGGCTGGCATGCGGATGCGATGCTTGCTCTCGGTGTGCCGCTGAGTTTGCTGGCGATTGCGTGGATTGTCTGGCTGGGCGCTGGCGTACAGTGGTGGCATTGGGCGCTGTATTGCATGGCTTCGAGCTTTATGTCGCTTGCGCAGCCCGCTACGGCGCTGGCTTTTCCCAAGGAAATTGCGGGCAGGGCGCTCAGTGCCTACAACTTGGTGATTTTTGCAGGCACGTTTGTGGTGCAGTGGGTGATTGGTTTGTTGATTGATCTGGGCAAAGGATTTGGCTGGAATGCGACAGATGCTTATCGCTTTGCCTTGGGGGTATTCCTGATCTGCGCGGTGGGCGGATATTTGCGATTTGTTTTGGATAATCAGTCTGTTGGCAAAGCTATTCAAACGTGAACCATATTCTCATCATCGCCCACGCTCCTTTGGCCTCCGCGCTCAAGGCTTGCGCGCTGCATGTGTTTCCCGATTGCGGAGCGCATGTGAGCGCACTGGATGTGCCGCCGAATATGCCACCAGCGGAAAGTGTGTCGCAAGCGCGCGTGATGCTGGCGCAGCAGGGCGCGGATGCTTTGCTGCTCACCGATGTATTTGGTGCAACGCCTAGCAATATCGCCAAGCAATTAGCAGACGGCATCCACACGCGCTTGCTCACGGGTGTTAATTTGCCGATGTTGCTGCGTGCGGTCACCTATCGGCATGAGCCACTTGATGCGCTGGTGCAGCGTGCGCTCGCAGGCGGAGCGCAGGGCGTGATGCAAGTGGCGGTGACTGCTCCTCAAAATCAAACTCTGAAAAAAAATGATCCAGACGACCATCAAAGTCAGCAATAAGCTCGGGCTGCATGCCCGCGCCTCTGCCAAGCTCACCAAATTAGCCGGTAGCTTCCCGTGCGAGGTGTGGCTCTCGCGCGGCGAGCGCAAAGTCAATGCTAAATCCATCATGGGCGTGATGATGCTGGCTGCGGGCATTGGCACGGAAGTGGTGCTGGAAACTTCGGGTGAGAACGAGCAGACGGCCAACGAGTCGATTGTGGCTTTGTTCAACGATAAGTTTGGAGAAGGCGAGTGACCTTTTCCATCCACGGCATCGCAGTTTCCAGCGGCATCGCAATTGGGCGAGCCGTGTTGGTGGCATCGGGCCGTGCGGATGTGGCGCATTATTTTATTGAACCCTCGCAAATCCAGGCAGAACTTTCTCGCGTCAAAGAAGCCAAGAACTCAGTCTTGGATGAACTCATTCGCTTGCAGCACAGCGTCGTGCAGCGCGAAGCGAAAGATACGCCATCTGAGATTGCAGCTTTGATTGATGTGCACATGATGTTGCTACAAGATCAGTCTTGCAAGACGGTGTGATGCAGTGGATTACCGAGCGGCATTACAACGCCGAATGGGCGCTGGTCTCGCAAATGGAAGTGTTGGCGCGGCAGTTTGATGAGATGGAGGATGAGTACCTTCGCGAGCGCAAGGGTGATTTGGAGCAGGTGGTCGAGCGCGTGCTCAAAGCACTGCAAGGCAAGCCTTCGGAGCTGCCGCATGCTGCTCCCCTAGAAGAGGCGGGTCTCATCTTGGTGGCGCATGACTTATCGCCCGCCGATATGCTGCAATTTAAAGACTCGGTGTTTGCTGGCTTTGTGACCGATGTGGGCGGTAAAACCTCACACACGGCGATTGTGGCGCGTAGCATGGACATTCCTGCAGTGGTGGGCGCTCGCACAGCCAGCACGTTGATCGCGCAAGACGATTGGGTCATTATTGATGGCGATGCGGGCGTGATTGTGGTCGATCCTTCGATTGATGTGCTGTCTCAATACCGAGACCGTCAGCAAATTGCTTTGCTCGAACGCGAGCAATTGCAGCAGCTTAAACACACCCTGACGGTAACGAAAGACGGCCAGAAGGTGGAGCTGTTGGCCAACATCGAGCGACCAGAAGATGCGGCAGCGGCGATTGCGGCTGGCGCGGTGGGCGTGGGCTTGTTTCGCAGCGAATTTTTGTTCATGGGACGTGCGGGCAAATTGCCCAGCGAAGACGAGCAATACCAAGCCTACCGTGATGCAGTCTTGGGCATGAAAGGCTTGCCGGTGACGATTCGCACGGTGGATGCCGGTGCGGACAAGCCGCTGGATGCAAGCACGGTGAAAGACGCAGCGCATTTAAACCCTGCACTGGGTTTACGGGCCATTCGCTGGTGTTTGGCAGAGCCTGATATGTTTCGCACGCAGCTCAGAGCCATTTTGCGGGCGGCAGTGCATGGGCAGATTCATTTGCTGATTCCCATGCTGACTTCGGGCAGCGAAATTGAGCAAAGCTTGAAGCAATTGGACTTGGCGCGAGCTGAGTTGGATCAACGCGGCCTAGCGCACGGGCCACTCAAGCTTGGCGCGATGATCGAAATCCCGGCGGCCGCTTTGGCGCTGCCCGTGTTTTTAAAGCATTTCGATTTTCTCTCGCTGGGCACGAATGACTTGATTCAATACACCTTGGCCATTGACCGCGCCGATGAATCGGTGGCGCATTTGTATGATCCGCTGCATCCAGCGGTGTTGCATTTGATCGCAGGCACGATTCGTCAATGCAACGAGGCCGGCAAAAGTGTCAGCGTGTGTGGCGAGATGGCGGGCGATGTGGCGATGACGAAACTGCTGCTGGGCATGGGGCTGCGTGTGTTTTCTATGCATCCGAGTCAGATTTTGAATGTGAAGCGCGAAGTGCTGGCCTCGCATATGGGTCAACTGAGCACTTGGGCACGAAAAATTCTGCGCAGTGACAATCCCCAATCGCTATTAAATAAATAGCATTTGACGCAACATCCATGCCGGCTAACTGCCAAAATGCTTTAAAAACCATTATTTTGAACGACTATTGTGCAAACTGAGTTACTGATGAACGAATCTCAGGACACTTTCTTTTTTGATGCGCTGCCAGTGGGTGCTTATCGCGCCCAGCTCGATGGGCGCTTGATCCGCGTCAATGCGGCCATGGCGGCTTTGTTGGGCTTTGCTGATGCCACGGCGCTGCTGGGCAAGCGCTTGTCGCATGCGCATTGCTATGCGCAGCCCGAGCGACATGGGCAATTTATGGCTGCGCTGTATGCCGGTGGAGTCCAGGATTTTGATTCTGTCATGAGAGCCAGTGAAGGCTCGGTGGCGGTGCGCGAAAGTGCGCATCTGGTGCGCGATGCACAGGGGTTGGCAATTGGCTATGAAGGTTGGATGCAAGCAGGCTCAACAGCAACACAACAGAATCGACCAGGTGATGTAAGCGCCACCGATGCGGCGCAATTGCAGCGACTCGAAGCCTTGCTTGCCACCATCCCCGATCATATTTGGATGATGGATCGACAGGGGCGCTATGTGGTGGCCAACCCCGCCTTTTTGGCAACCAATGGCTTGCGCAAAGAACGGGTGATTGGGCTGACACCGGTTGAAATTTTTGACGAAGCGCTATCGGCTCAGTATTTGGCCGCTGACTTGAAAATGATGCAAGACAAGCAGTCAGCCATGAGAGAGGATCTCTTCAGTCATCCCGAAACGGGCGAGCCAATCATCACCGAATTATCCAAAATCCCCTTGCTCGACGCGCAGGGCGAATGCATCGGCTTGGCTGGTATTGCTCGCGATATCACGGCGCGTAAAACGCGCAGCAAGCTGTTGTGCAAAAACAAGCCTTGCTATCGACCCTGATTGACAGTATCCAAGATCATATTTGGGTGGTGGACAGCGAGAGCCGTTACATCATGGGCAATCGTCACTTTCTCGATGCCCATAGCATCACGTTGGCGCAAATCGTCGGCACGACACCCTCTGATTTATTCGGCTCAGAGCGAGGTTTGCGTTACTCGGCCTCCAATATGCAAGTGATGGCGCTGGGCAGCACGCAAATCCGCGAAGATGTAGCGCCGCATCCACAAACGGGTGAGCCAATGTATTTGGAGCTGATCAAGTCGCCCATGCGCGATGCGCAAGGTGTGTGCATTGGCTTGGTTGGCGTGGCGCGTGACATCACGATGCGCAAACAAGCTGAAATGGAGTTGATGCAAGCCAAAGATCGTGCCGAAGCGGCTGAGCGTGCCAAAGCAGAATTCTTGGCCAATATGAGCCACGAAATTCGCACGCCGATGAATGCGGTGATTGGCATGAGTGATTTGCTGCAAGGCACAGATTTGAGTGATGAGCAGCGCGAATTTGCTGACACGATTCGCACCAGCGGTGAGCAGCTCTTGGCGCTCATCAACGATATTTTGGATTTCTCCAAAATTGAGTCAGGTCATTTGTCGCTGGAGCAAGTGCCTGTGGCATTGAGCGATTGTGTGGAAACGGCATTGGATCTCACGGCCAAACCTGCAACCACCAAAGGCTTGGATTTGCTCTATTGGATTGACGATGAAGTGCCGCGCACAGTACTTGGCGATCCGACACGTCTTCGCCAGATTTTTGTCAATCTGATTAGCAACGCTGTTAAGTTCACTTCAGCAGGCGAAGTGGTGGTCACGCTTACACGCCGCATCTCGCCCGAGGGCGGAGCACTCATGCATGCGAGCGTGCGCGACAGCGGTATTGGCATACCTGCGGATCGTGTGGATCACTTATTTCAAGTGTTCAGCCAAGTCGATGCATCGACTACGCGCCACTATGGTGGAACCGGCTTAGGCTTGGCGATATGCAAGCGCTTGGTGCAGCTCATGGGCGGGCGCATTTGGGTGGAGTCTACTGAAGGCGTGGGCAGCAACTTTCAGTTTGAAATTCCGATGCAGGCACTGCAAACTGGGCCCGTGGCCTGGAGCGGTGCGAGCGGTCAGCAGTTGGCTGGTAAGCGCGTATTGGTGGTGGACGATAACGCCACCAACCGCCGCATCGTGGATTTGCAAACCACACGCTGGGGCATGCATCCAGTGTGCGTGGCCAGTGGCATACAGGCTTTGCAATTGCTCCAAAGTGGCGAGTATTTTGATGTGGCGCTGTTGGACGTGCAAATGCCTGTGATGGACGGCTATGAGCTGGCGCGGCGTATTCGCCAGACGCACAGTGCGGTGCAACTGCCTATTCTGGTGTTGACATCGCAGGGAATCGAAGCGAATCAAACGGCTGTACTAGGTGTGGCGCAAACCCTGGCCAAACCAGTGAAATCAGCCATGTTGATGGCGGCACTGCTCAAGGTGTTGGATCGCCCTGCTGCGCCTCGTATGAGTGGTTTTTCTGCCTCTCGGCCTGCTGCTTTAGAAACGCTCAATGCCGCCAAAGCACCTGCTGCTTGCGGCGTTGTATCCGCTGGGGCAGATGCCAAACCCAAGTTGGCCCATACGTATCCTTTGCGTATATTGCTGGCTGAAGATAACTTGGTGAACCAGCGTGTGGCGCAACTGATTTTGCAGGGTCTGGGTTATACGATTGAAGTGGCCGTGAACGGCCAGCTGGCAATCGATCGCGTGCTGCAAGCTTGCGATACCGAAGCTGCTTTTGATCTTGTGCTCATGGATGTGCAAATGCCAGAGATGGATGGGCTGGAGGCGACGCGGCGTATTCGTAGCGACGTGAAGGCCAACTTGCAGCCGCAAATTGTGGCCATGACGGCTAACGCGATGGAAGGTGATCGCGAGCAATGCTTAGAGGCAGGCATGGACGATTATTTGAGCAAGCCGATCAAGCCCGCATTGTTGGCGCAGGCATTGCAAGCGGCGGCTTTGCGACGCAAACTAGGCCAAGGTCTAACAACATGACAGCGTTGACATGGGGCGATTTGCCCGCCTACCCCTGCTACTTAGGCCGAGGCGATCAAGGCCACTTCACCACAATTGACCAAGCGCAGGTCAGTGTGATGGATCGCGGCTTTATCTTCGGCGATGGTGTGTATGAGGTGTGCGCGGTGTATGACGGAAAACCCTTCCAATTTGCACAGCACATGGCGCGATTGAATCGCTCGCTGTCTGAGCTGCGCATGCCGAATCCGTATTCCAGTGATCAATGGCAAGTACTCATAGAGCAACTGATTGCTACTGATTCAATAGCAATTGACGCATATTCTATAAAGGCTAATGATCGAAAAGGCTTAAAAAATGCCTTGATTTACTTGCAAATCACGCGCGGGGTAGCGCTGCGTGATCATGCGATGCCCAAGGCGATTGTTCCGACTGTTTTCATGATGCGCAGTCCTTTGCCGATGCCAACTAGCCAAGCGCGAGCGCAGGGCGTTGCTTGCATCACGGCAGATGATTTCCGTTGGCAAAAGGCGCATATCAAATCCACCAGTTTGTTAGGTGCAGTGCTCTCGCGCCAGCTGAGTGTGGATGAGGGCGCAGCAGAGACGGTAATGTTTCGTGATGGATTTTTATCCGAAGCCTCATCGAGCAATGTGTGGGTGGTGAAAAACAGAACAGTGATCGGCGTTCCCAAAGACCATCTCGTGCTCGAAGGCATTCGCTATGGTTTGATCGAAGAGATGTGCAAGGGCTGCGGCATTGCTTTTGAGCTGCGTCGCATCTCACGCGACGAGGTGTTTGCTGCCGATGAATTGTTACTTTCATCAGCCACGAAAGAGGTGTTGGCCATTGCGCAGCTTGATGGAAAACCAGTGGGCAGTGGCACGCCGGGCGAAATTTATAAGAAACTGTATGCCGCCTACCAAGCTGCGAAAATAGCGGCCTGAACTTAATTGCATTGCTATGGCTACGCCCTCCAACAGCTCTTCCGATATTCCACCAGAAAAATCCCTGATCGAGTATCCCAGCCAGTTTCCCATCAAAGTGCTGGGCCTCAAAGTGGAAGGCTTCGAGGCGGCAATTGCGCATATTGCTCGCCACTTCGACTCAACGTTCGATGCTGCCACCATCACCAAAAAAGACAGCTCGGGCGGCAACTACCTTGGCCTGACCATCACCATCACCGCCACCAGCCGCGAACAGCTCGATGAACTGTATCGCACGCTGTCCACGCATCCGATGGTCAAGTGGGTGCTTTAGCCCCTTTTTTCCGGCACCTCGCATCCTAGGCATCGACGGGTTGCAGTGCTATGCTGCGTGAATGGTCTCAGTTGAATTCGCCCCTTCACTTCAGCGACACAAACCGTGCCCGCAGCAGCAGGTTGGGTCAGGCAATTTGGCACAGGTGCTGCGCGATAGTTTTGTAGCCGAGCCGGCGTTGCGGCACTATGTGCTCGATGACCAAGGCCACATCCGCAAGCACGTGGCGGTGTTTGTGAACCAAACCATGCATCTGCCGCGTGATCGGCTGGATCGCCCCATTGCGGATGGCGACAAGGTGTTGGTGATTCAATGCCTGACTGGCGGCTGATGTTTGGACGAGGAGAGCGCGATGCACACACTTTTGATTGGAACACGCAAAGGTTTGTTTGTGATGCAGGCGGATGACGCAGGACACTGGGCCATTCAAGCCCAGCATTTTGCGGGAGAGCCCGTTACACAATCACTCACTGATCCGCGCACTGGGTATTGGTATGCAGCACTGCGCTTGGGGCATTTCGGTGTGAAACTGCACTGTAGCCAAGATCGCGGCGCAAATTGGCAGGAGATCGGCTGTCCCGCTTTGCCACCCAAGCCCACGAGTGGCTTTTGGGCGGATGACCCCGTGCCTTGGAGTGTGGAAATGATTTGGAGTTTGACAACAGGCAGCGATACCCAACCGAAGCGCCTGTGGGCTGGCACCATGCCCGGCGCAGTCTTCAAAAGCGACGACAGCGGTGCGACGTGGCAACTTTGTGAGGCGCTGTGGCTGGATGAAAAGCGCAAAGCCTGGGTGGGCGGCGGCAACGACTATCCGGGCCTGCATACCCTGCTGCGCAACCCGCACGATGAGCGGCACATCACCGCCGCCATCTCGTGTGGCGGCATATGGGAAACGCGCGATGATGGCGTCACTTGGCAGTCCATCGGCCAAGGCTTCAAAGCGGATTTTGTGCCGCCTGAGTTGGTGAATGATCCGAATGTGCAAGACCCGCATCGCGTGAGCGTCTGCGCCGCGCAGCCTGAGGTGATGTGGACTCAGTTGCACTTTGGTTTGTATCGCTCGGTGGATTCAGGTCAGCACTGGACTCAATTGCAAGGCCATCCTGAGGTTGGCGATTTTGGTTTCCCCATCCTTGCGCATCCTACCAATCCGCTACGGGCATGGGTTGTGCCTGCGCAGGCTGATGCGCTGCGCTACGCCCCCGGCGCGCGCATGTGCGTGGCGCGCACAGACGATGGCGGCAACAGTTGGCAAGTCTTTCGCGCAGGATTGCCCCAAAGCCACGCCTACGATTTGGTCTACCGCCACGGCCTAGCACTCGCCCCAGACCACCGCACCATCGCCATGGCCTCAACCACCGGCAACCTCTGGATCAGCCCCGATGCGGGCGAACATTGGCAGCAAGTCAGCGGCCATTTGCCGCCGGTGGCTTGTGTGGCGTTTGAGATGGTTTGATTGAATTTTTTGGGAATAAAAAAGGAGCTTTGCAGCTCCATTTTTTATTGTGCCTAGCAACGCATCAACGCCGCACCACCGCATCACCTGGCTCAAAGCTGGCGACAGTGACTTTGTTTTTGGAGAGGTATTCGCGCATCACATCCGCATCCACGAAGCCAGTGTTCACAAAACCGGGGTGATCAGAAAGCTTAGGATAGCCGTCGCCGCCATTGGCTTGGAAGCTGTTGATGGCGAGGCGATAAGTTTTGGCAGAGTCGATGGGTTGCCCTTGGATGGTGGCGCTTTGCACCGCGCCGCCTGCAATCACAAGACGCACACCAGCAAACTGCGGGAATGCGCCCGAGCCTGCGCTCATTTTGGCGGCGGCATTCAGATAATTCATCAACTCATTGCCTTTGAGGTCAATGCTCACAAGCTGGTTGCCAAAGGGCTGCACTTTGAGCACATCTTTGTAGCTCAGTTTGCCAGCAGGCATCGAGTCGCGCACACCGCCAGAATTCATGATGGCCAGATCGGCTTTGGCCTTTTGCATCATCACGCTGGCAATGAAGACACCCATGTTGGTGGGCTTGCTGCGCACATCGTTGCGCGTGCCATTGAGCACGCCATCGCTCTCGCCCACTTGCACATCGAGCGCCGCGCGGCCTTTGTCTTGAAAGGGCTGTAGCAGCGCGAGCATGGTGGGGTCTTCTTTGATCTCGGTGGTGTAGACGACTTTCGTGTCTTTGCCGTCTGCACCTTTGACGGTCTTTTTCAAGTTCACGGGAATCAGGGTGTATTTATCGAGCTTGAGCTCGCCACCTGAATAGGTGAAATCCGCGCGACCGACGAATTTTCCCCACTCGTGCGCTTGCACGATGATTGTGCCGTTTTGCACATCGGGGCGGCAGGCAGTGCCAGGCACATAAGCATCGTTGCGGCGCGATGCGCCCAACTGCTCCAGCATGCACACAGGGTTTTGGCTGTGGCCGCCCACAATCAAATCAAAGCCTTTGACCGCGCGCGCCATCTCCACATCGCCGGGTGCATTCACGCCACTGATGCCATTGGTGTAGTGCCCCATGTGCGTGGCGGCGATCACCACATGCGCTTGTTTTTTCAGCTCGGGCATCAACGCTGCCGCTTCCTCGGAGGGCTTTTTGAATTCGAGCACGCCTGTGACGGCGGGGTCGGTGAGTTTGCGGGTGTCATCCGTGGTCATGCCAACCACTGCCACTTTGAGGCCACCGCGTTCAAACACTTCATAGGGCTTATAGGCGCGTTTGCCGTCTTTGTAAATGTTGGCCGAGAGCATCGGAAAGCCCGCCCACTCCATTTGCTTGGCCAAGGTGGACAGCGGCTTATCAAACTCATGGTTGCCCAATGCCATCGCGTCGTAGCCAATCGCCTTCATGCCTTTGAAATCGGGCTCGGCATCTTGCAAATCGCTCTCTGGTACGCCCATGTTCACATCGCCGCCATCAATGAGCAGGCTGTGGCCGCCGCTGGCTTTGATTTCTGCGCGCAGTTGGTCGATCAAGGTTTTGCGGGCAGCGAGGCCGTATTCACCATCGGAGTTTTCCAAAACGGCCATGGTGGTCATTGGTGTGAAGAATCGTGAGCTTCACGGGGCCTGAGACGGTGCCTGGACCGCTGGGCGCACGATGCCAGCATGGCCGCC
>JAAUOI010000311.1 GCA_012036375.1 Allobrachymonas sp.
GAGACTTTGGCCGCGCTCTTAGCGCGTGGCGAGCTGCTCACAGCAGCGCAACTCGCTGCTGCTACGGGCAAAGCCAACCCAGCATCTCGTTGGCCTTGGGCAAGCTAGGGATCGCGTACATCGCATGGGCGCAGCGCGCAGCACGCGGTATGCGCTTAAAAAAGATATTTTGGGGCTAGCAGCGGAGTTTCCTTTGTACTGGCACGGCAACGACGCAGGCTTCGCGGTCGCATATGGCACGTATTTGGCGGGGGATTACTTGCACGTCAAATGCCAAACCCATGATGGGAAGATCAAAGAATGGCTCAGTCATCATGAGTTGCCGTGGTTCCTTAGCACACTGAGACCACAGGGTTATTTGGGCAGGCAAATAGCGCGTTACTTGCCGCATTTACCTAACAATCCAGAACAATGGTCGTTGGAACAACAACTCTACAGCCTGCGAAAAATCAATGACCACGTCGGTGCGATTTACACATCCGATATCTCAGTTAGAACCGCATACCTTCGCGTTAATTTACCCGAGCAGCGCGAGACGGTATTTGATGAATATGCAAAAATGATTCCGCTCAACAACCCATCGGTTCATCCGCTGCGGGTGAACAACCCAAATTCATCGCGGCTGTGGGGGGACATTACTACATAGTGAAATTCTCGCCGCCGCATGGCACTCCATTTGGCGAACGCTGGGGTGCATTGCTGCGTTTAGAAAAACTAGCTTTGGACACCTTGCAGTCAAAGAGTGTCATAAGCGGACAGACTGAGTTAGTCAAATCACCCGAACGCACCTATTTGCAATCCAAGCGTTTTGACTACGATGCACACGGCGACAGGCAACATATCGTGGCGATTGCTGCTGTACGCGACGAATTTATCGGAGACTCGCGCGGCAATTGGGTGGAAACCGCACAGGCTTTGCACGCCCAGAATCTCATCACCACCCAAGAGCTCAAAGACATCGCCAGCATCTTCGCCTTCGGCCACTACATCGGCAACACCGATATGCACTCCGGCAATCTCTCTTTCTTCGTCGATGATGTGATCACGCCGAAGATTCGCCTTGCGCCTGTCTACGACATGCTGCCGATGATGTGGAAGCCTGATCCGCACCATGGTTTGAGTGATTCGCCTGTGCGTAAGCAGTACATGCCTGACGGCTTTGAGCAAGAGAAAGCACAGGCTCGCCAATGGGCGGTTGAATTCTGGGAGCAAGCCCCATTGCTCGATATCGGCGTAGAGCTACAAGCCGCAGCTTACGAGTCCGCACGCCGGCTCAAGACGAATTTTGCTCACCTTTAAATCATGCTCACACACGCTCATTGCACCAGTTGCCAGCAGCCGCTTAAAGATGTCGTGCTCGAAGGGCATTATGGGCAGAGCGTGAGTGCGGATGTCTGTGGCAATTGCCATCTCGTGTGGTTTGATGCATTTGAATCGGTGCGCTTGTCGGGGCTGGGCTGGGTCGGTTTGCTGCGGGAGATGATGGCCACGCCACGCGCCTCGCAGAATGTGCCGCCTGCCATGCAGTGCGTGCGCTGCCACGGCAGCTTAAAGGCGGTGCGCAATCTCACACGCTTTGGGCGCACGGCGGCGCTGGAGTGCCCGCGTGGGCATGGGCATTTTCAAGGCTTTGCACTGCTGCTGGCCGAGCGCGGCCTCGTGCGCACGCTCAACTCGCGCGATCTAGCGGCGCTCAAAAAAGAAAACACACCGCCCAGTTGCCTGAACTGTGGTGCGCAGGTCGAGAGTGTGCCCACCGAGTTATCGGGTCAAACGCCAACGTGCGCTTATTGCGAAACGCCCTTGATGATGTTTGACCTGCCGCGCCTCACGCAAGCCTTGCTCGTGCGCCACGGCGAGGCGCTCGCCGTGAATGAGCCGCGCCGCCAACTAGCCATTGCCTGCCGAGGCTGCGGCCAACCGCTCGATGCCACGCAAGACACGCGCTGCGAGGTGTGTGATCATGTGGTGGCCATACCCAGCTTGGAGCGCATCAAGCCCTTGCTCGCGCAGATTGAGCCCATCTTGCGCGAGACGCGGCCTCGTCAAGCGCGGCCTTGGGGCGATAAATTGCAGCGTATGCGCGGCGATGCCAGCAGCACGCAATTGCATCGCTGGATGGGGCATGCGCGAGATATATTCTCATCTAACACCTCGCACTATGGCGATACGCACAAGGTCGTCAACGCCATAGGCGTGGCTCTGCTGATGCTCTTGTTGTATTGGCTGTTTGGATGAGAGTCGATTCATCGCCGATGAAAAAATTCTGGGCGCTCGGCGCGGCCACCACGCTGGTGGTGACTTCGTTTTCGATGTTTGGTCCGGTGCTGGCTGTGCTCTTGCAGCAACGCGGGTTTGGCACGGCGGCAGTCGGCGCGTTTGCGATGATTCCGTTTGCTTGCGTGGCGCTGCTCATTCCCATCATGCCGCGCATCTTTGCGCGTTATGGCATTGGGCGCGTCTATCTGCTGGGCATGGCGCTAGAGTCGGTGTGCACACTGGGCTACATCGGGTTGATGAATTCGCCGAATGCATTTGTGTGGTGGTGCGCGAGCGCAGTGGCGGGTGGCATTGGCGCGGCGGCGGTATGGAATGCGACTGAAGCGTTATTGGCCGAACATGCGCCGCCCGATCAACGAGGCCAAGTGATGGGCCTGTATCAAACTGCGCTGGGCGCTGCGTTGGCTATTGGCCCCTTTATCCCGGCCTTGCTCGGCTGGAGTCCTAAGACCACGCTGGCTGCTGCAGCTTGGTGCAGTTTGCAGCGCTGGCGATTGCGCTGCGCCTTAAGCTCACGCAAGGCGAAAAAGCAGACAGCTCAACATCTGATGTCCAACAAATCGGCGGCACATGGCAAGCCATACGCTTTGTGCCCGCGCTGGTGTTGATCGCGTTTGCAGGTGGTGTGTTTGAAGCAGGCCTGTCCAGCGTGAGCGCAGCGCATGGTGCGGCCACGGGCTTAACGCTGGCGCAAGCTTCGGCGCTGGTGGGCGCTTTAGGCGTGGGCAGCTTTGCATTTCAGTATCCGGCTGGCTTGGCGGCTGATCGCTTTGCGCCGCAGCGTGTGTTTAGCGTGGCGGGGGCGCTGCTGCTCGTCGCGAGCTTGGCCTTTGCTTTCACGCCGCACATCACTTGGCTGCTGTATGCCACCGCGATGGTCTGGGGCGGGGTAGGCGGCGCACTGTATACGCTCACGATGATCCGTGTGGCGCATCATTTCGACGCACGCATGGGCGCGTCTGCTGTGGCCTCGGGCACGGCAGCCATGATCACCGGCTACACCTTGGGCGGCGCAATCGGCCCAGTGGTCAGCGGAACCGCACTGCAATTGGGGGGTGCGATTGGCTTGACGGCTTGGCTGGCGTTCTTGTCTGTGACTGTATTAACAAGTAGTTTACGAATCAAAATTTCAAGCCAAATCGGTCATTAGCCTTTATAAAACATGCGCGGAATGCTACTATTTTTATAGTAAATAAGTGATTTTGCTGTACGCGCCGGCACGTACAATACCACGCTCATCATGACCCCTTCACCGCGCTTCGCGCTCGATCCCAACAGCTTGCAGCGCCAACTGGGCGAAGCCACTTACACCCGCGCTCGCGAGGTGTATGTGATGCAAAAAGTCAGCGATGACATGGAAATCACGCAAAGCGGCAGCCAAGATTGGCAACTGCGTGCCAGCGTGCAAGGCTCAGGGCGCGAAAGCTATTGGGTCGAAATCAACGCCGAAGTCACGCCTTGGGGTGAGATCACAGCGTGGAACTCAGACT
>JAAUOI010000312.1 GCA_012036375.1 Allobrachymonas sp.
AGTTGCCCCCCGCGCAGCAGCTACCTGCACCCGCAGCCGCTCCACGCCCTGCACCTGCACCTGCTCCTCGGCCACCCGCAGCCACGAAAGTAACCTACGCTGCTGATGCATTCTTTGATGTGAACAAGTCTGTGGTCAAGCCAGAAGGCAAAGCCAAGATGGACGATCTGGTCGGCAAGATCAAAGGCATCAACCTCGAAGTGATCATCGCCGTTGGCCACACTGACAGCGATGGCGGCGACGCTTTCAACCAAAAACTCTCCGTTTCGCGCGCTGAAGCTGTGAAGGCTTATCTCGTGTCCAAAGGCATCGAGAAGAACCGCGTGTACACCGAAGGCAAGGGCGAAAAGCAGCCAGTGGCTGACAACAAGACCAAAGAAGGCAAAGCGAAGAACCGCCGCGTTGAAATCGAAGTGGTCGGCACCCGCGCTAATAAGTAATTGACACCTAGTGTCAAGCGTTAATCGCAAGATTGATTGAGAAAAACCGCCTTCGGGCGGTTTTTTATGACTGCATCACAATCTGAGTCTATGACGACACCCCAAGCCAACACCCTGAACGCCGATCCTGCCGAGCTTGCCAAATTTTCTGCCCTCGCGCATCGCTGGTGGGATACGACAGGCGAGTTCAAGCCTTTGCATGCGATCAATCCGCTGCGCCTCGATTGGATTGACCAGCGCGCATCGCTGAAGGCCAAGCAAGTGCTCGATGTCGGCTGCGGTGGCGGCATTCTGGCCGATTCGATGGCGCGAAAGGGTGCGAATGTGCTGGGCATTGATTTGGCCAGCAAGGCGCTGAAGGTGGCGCAGTTGCATGCATTGGAAGCGCAGACGCCCAATGTGACTTACCGCGAAATCAGTGCGGAAGATTTGGCCGCAGAAAAGCCAGAGCAATATGACATCGTCACTTGCATGGAAATGCTGGAGCATGTGCCCGATCCCGCGTCAGTTGTGCGAGCTTGCTCAAGATTAGTCAAGCCCGGCGGCTGGATTTTTTTCTCCACCATCAATCGCAATCCAAAGGCGTGGCTGTTTGCCGTGGTCGGCGCGGAGTATGTGCTCAACATGCTGCCGCGCGGCACGCACGAATACGCCAAATTTATTCGTCCGAGCGAGTTGACGCGCTACGCGCGTGAAGCGGGTTTGGAGGAGCGCGAGCTGCGTGGCCTGGAGCACAATCCGATCACCGGGCGCTATTGGCACAGCCAAGATACCAGTGTGAATTACATGCTTGCGACGCAACGTAGCTTGTGAGCTGCTATTAAATCAATAGCATTCTGCGCATATTTCATGCCGGCTAAACGCCTAAAATGCTTCAAAAATGCCCTCTATTCCAACTCCTGCTGCCATTTTCTTTGACCTTGACGGCACGCTGATTGACAGTGCCCCTGATCTCGCTGCGGCCGCAGACAAGCTGCGCACAGATCGTGGCATGTCGTCCATCGCCTACGAGCGCTATCGCCCGCTTGCAGGTGCGGGCGCACGCGGCATGCTGCGCATCGCGTTTGACATGAGCCCCGAGCACGCAGATTACGAGGCGTTTCGCGAAGAGTTTTATGTGAACTATGAGCAGAGCCTGACGGAGCGCACGTTGGCATTTGCTGGTGTCAATGAGCTGCTTGATGCAATCAAAGCCAAACAAATGCTCTGGGGTATCGTCACCAACAAATCCAAGCGCTTCACCAACCCGTTGGTTGAGCAAATGCCACTTTGCATGGCGCAGCTGCGGTGATCAGCGGAGACAGTACGCCCCACACCAAGCCGCATCCCGAGCCCGTGCTGGCGGCGGCGCGTCTGGCTGGAGTTGATCCTAAAAAGTGCTGGTATGTGGGTGACGACAAGCGAGATATTGAATCTGGCCGCGCCGCAGGCATGCTCACCATTGCCGCCTGCTGGGGCTACATGGGTGAGCATGCGGTGCAATCTTGGGGCGCAGATGCGGTGCTCGATCATCCGCAGCAATTGCTGGAGATGCTGGGATGGCAGGCCGCTGCTGTTTGATCGCAAGCGCTCTGTTTTTAGGAGCATTTGGCGTATATTCCATGCCGGCCAGTGGCTGTTTTGACGATAAAAAGCTCGCCGAACTGCAAGCTGGCTCGTCACAAGCTGCATTGGTCTATGTTTGGTCGCCACGCATGGTGTATTCCGTGCAACAAATCAGCGTGGCGCAACGTGCAGCCACGTCGCTGGGTTTGAATTTCATCGCGGTGCATGATGCACGCATCGCGCCGCAAGAAATAGCTGCGGCTCATCCATCGATCAACAGCGCGCCATTGTGTGCCGAGAAACTACTTCATCAAGAAGCCTTGCGCCACTTCCCCATCAGCTTCATCCTGACCGCGCAAGGCATCCATCGCCACCCCATCATCGGTGCGATGCCCGATACGGCATGGCACAGCAGCATTGCGCAGCGCTTGCAAAAGCCATGAAATCAATTGTGCCAATTACTATCATTTCAGTAGCACTCGGCGCAGTATTCATGCCGGCTAAAGGCCAAAATGCCTTAAAAAATGATGTGTCACAGAGCGATCAATGTATCCCCGCGCATCAATTCGCAGAATTGCCCGAGAGTATCGCAGGCACGCAAACCGATGCCTATGGCAAGACCGCCGTGGCGCTCGGCGCGTATGAGCGCGTGAGCCCGGATGGGCGGTTTGTGTTGCGCAGTTTCTCTGGGCAACGGCTTGGAGAAGTGAGTTTGATTGAGTTGAGTGCACAAGGCCAGGTGATCCGCGCGATTCCCACGCCCTTGCGCAATGAAGCCTTTCCGGTGCAAGGCAGTTGGCGCTATTTGGTCGATGTCAATGGCGATCACTACACGTTGGAGAGCATCGTGCAGGATCTGCCTAGCGTAACTCCGTCCAGTCGTTCCACGCTCGCTGAACTAGGCAATCGCCACTTGCAGCAGCGAGATCTAGCAGCGATGAAACCGCAGCCCGTCTTTCGCGGCGGCATGGATGGTTTTTATGCCGCAGCTGCCGAGCTGTCTTCATCTAAGCCTGGCCATATCCGCATTCGATCCTTGTCTTGGCCTAACGCAAGCGGTGATTCACAATCGCAAGGTGAGGGCGCACTCGTCTCGCGCACGATTGAAGTTGACGTTCAGCGCCAGCGCATCACGCAGGACACCGGCCCCGTCTTCCACTGCCGCGAGCGTATTGCCCAAGACGGCCCGCTCTACGCGTTGCCGATGATCAGCGTCGATGGTCACGAGTTCGCCGCATTACCGCAAACGCCCGTTCAAGGTAAACAAACCATGCGTATCTTTGGTTTTGGCGAAAGTGGTACAGCCTGCCAAGCGCGGGAAACATTCGATTTTTCTAGCGGCAAAGCTATTTTTGGTTTCTCAAGTACAGGCAAAGCGGCCGACATCGCTTGGGAATACAACGGACAAGCCTTTTGGTATAGCCGCGAGCTGCAAACCCCGTTCAATATCGCCCCCTACGAGCTAGAAGGTAAGCGCACCGGCCAAGGCTTCGAGCTACAAGCCAGCGCCTTCCCCGGCCTTGCTCGCGATGGCCGCGTGATCTACGGCGCAACCTTGAAAGACTGCACGAGCGGCACATGCAAAGAGCGCGTTGGCTACATGATCTCCGATCCCTATCAAAGCAATGCCTATCAAAACTTCTTACTCGCCCACAAAGGCGCGGCCAGAAGGCAATGCATCACGGTGGGGGATGTGCAGCGGGAGAGACAGCGGTTAAGGATAGAGATTCGTTGATCAAATAGAAATCGTGAACTATTGAAGACGGGCTTGTTGTTGCCTTA
>JAAUOI010000313.1 GCA_012036375.1 Allobrachymonas sp.
GTGGAGACTGATGCTGCCAAGATCAAAGATGCGCTGTATCGCCAAGCCTTCGGGCCGGTGCGCTGGGTGGAGTGTATCGCCGCGATCAAAGCGCGTGGCGTGAATACCGTGATCGAATGCGGGCCGGGCAAGGTGCTCGCGGGCATGTGCAAACGTATCGATGCCGAGATCGTGAGCGGGGCGGTGTTTGATCCTGCTACGTTGACTGAAACTAAGGCCTTGCTATCCACCGCTTAAATACCAACATCCGGTCGCGAAAGACGCGAAAACGCGAAAAAGAAATACAAAAATATTGAAAATATTTCTATGAAAATTTTTTGTATTCTTTTTCTTGGTATTTTTTGCGTCTTTCGCGTAACTTTCGCGACTTTCGCGTCCGGAAATTTGTCTTCATCTTCAAACAAACCAAGCATCTAAGCAGAAAACAATCATGAGCTCCCCAACAGAACAACACATCGCCCTCGTCACCGGCGCCACACGCGGCATTGGCGCGGCCATTGCCGCTGAGCTGAAATTGCAAGGCTACCGAGTCATCGGCACAGCCACCACACCTGAAGGCGCAGCGAAGATCACGGCGGCTGGCATTCATGGCGTGGTGCTCAATGTCACGGATGCAGCCGCTGTGGATGCGCTGATTGACAGCATCGTCAAAGAGCAGGGCGGTATCCATGTGCTTGTGAACAACGCCGGCATCACCCGCGATACGCTGGCGATGCGCATGAAGGATGAAGATTGGGATGCGGTGATAGACACCAATCTCAAGGCCGTTTTTCGCATCAGCCGTGCTGCGATCAAGCCGATGATGAAGCAGCGCTTTGGGCGCATCATCAATATCACGAGCGTGGTGGGCGCTTCGGGCAATCCGGGGCAGGCTAATTATGCAGCGGCGAAAGCAGGCTTGGCGGGCATGACGCGAGCATTGGCACGCGAGCTGGGCTCAAGAAATATCACGGTGAACTGTATCGCTCCCGGCTTCATCGAAACCGACATGACCGCCAGCTTGCCCGAAGCGCAGCAGCAAGCGCTGCTGTCGCAAATTCCACTGGGCCATTTGGGCAAGCCCGCCGATATTGCGCAAGCCGTCGCGTTTGCGGCCAAGGCTGGTTATATGACCGGCCAAGAAATTCACATCAATGGCGGAATGTATATGTGAACGCCATGCCTGCTCTGGATCGCAGAAGGCATGGGTTTTTAAGTCAAATCAGCCTTTGGCCGGCATAGAATCTGCGCAAAATGCTATCAAATTGATAGCGCAACGAATAGCTATTGACCCGTTGCGGTGACGCTGCACACCACATTGAGCACGAGCCGACCGCCGGCTGGGAAGCTGGGGAGTGTGAAGCCACTTGTCAAAGTGGCAATCGGTATGCTGGGTGCACCGCAGGATGCACCGCCAGAGGCAGTGCATACCGCAGCCGTCGAGCAAGACAAGCCAGGTGCGACAGGATCGCGCAGCACCGCGCCGCTGGCATCTGAAGGACCGGCGTTGGCCACGGTGATGGTGTAGCTCGTGGTGCTGCCTGCGACCAAGGTGTTGGTGTTGTTGGTCTTATTGATCGTAATGGCGGCCAAGCCCTGTACGCGGTCTGCATCAAAGTCACCGTTGTTGGCCGGGGTGTTGTCCGTCACGCCAGCGGGTAGGCTCAGGTTGACGGTGTTGGTGACTGTGCCGTTGAGCGCTGTGACGTTGGCAGTCACGGTGAAGAGTACTGTCGTCCCAACAGGGAGTGTGGGGATCAGCAGGCCAGAGCCTTCGAGGCCGCTCACGTTGACCAAGGGCGGGCAAGCTGCGCCAGCGCCCGTGGCTGCGCAACTCACCGCGGTTTTGGTCAAGCCCACCGCGACAGGATCGCGCACCGTCACGTTATCTGCATCGCCCGGGCCGGCATTGCCCACGGTGATCACATAAGCCGTGGTGCCCAAGGCGGTGACTTGACTCACGCCATTGGTCTTGCCCACGAACACATCCACATTCGGGCGGCATTCACGCAACTGTATTTGTGTGAGGGCGAATTCATTGCGGTTAGCGGCAAGCTGTGTGTCCCACAATTGCAGCGTGATGTTGTTGGCCGTGGCGTTAAAAGTGCGCTGCCGCAGCGTCCAGGTGTCAGAGCTGGCGGCTGGCTCAGAGTTGAAGGTATCGGCTGCGCCCAAGGTGGCGGTGGTGGTGCCAATTAAGGTGCGGAATTCAACGATGGGCGAATTGGTGCTCGGTGTGCCTACAGCAGCAGAGTTAGAGCCGTAGTAAATCCAAATGTAGTTGCGCCCCACAGTGAGCCCGGAGACGGTTTGCGACCACATGCGAAACGCGGCTCCTGTGGTGTTGCCATTGGAGAGCAGCCAATTGTTGCTTGCTGCAATGCTGCGAGCGGTATCGCCGGGGAAGGTGGCCTGCACCGTTGCGCCAGCGTTGTAGTTTTTGTCGCCAGATTGAAGTGCAACGCGCGTCTCGGCAGGAAAGCCATTGAACACAGACTGGATCACATTTGCGCCTACGCTTAGCGAGGTATCTGCAAAATCACTGTTGCTCAGCAAATTGGTGTTTTGCTCGGAAGTGCCAGCCGGGCAAATGCCTGCTGCGCTAACCACAGCCGCCTGTGCGGCTGTGACGCTGTCGGTATCGGTAGCGATATTGTTGGAGGGCGTTAATTCCGTCGTGCCGGCGGGGGGCGTGATCGTTGCGGTATTGGTGATGAGGCCGCTGCCAGAGGTCACTTGCGCATTCAGTGTGAAAGTGAGCGTGCTGCCAGCTGGGAATGTGGCAATCGTCATGCCGGTCTGGAAGGTGCTGGTCATGAGCGAGACGGGGCAGACGGCGCCGCCTTGTGCGCTGCAAGCCAGAGACAAGGGCACCAGCCCAGCGCTTGCGGGGTCAGCAATCACCGCGTTGTTGGCATTTGAGGGGCCGGCGTTGCCCACGATGAGGGTGTAGGCTGTGACGCCGCCGCTGGTGACGGTGTTCACACCATTGCTTTTGCTGATCGAAAGGTCTGCGCTGGGCGTGGTGATGGTGGTGGTCGCGGTGGCGAGATTATTGAACGGGGTGGGATCGTTAAATCCTGCGGGCAGACTCACGGTGGCGGTGTTGGTGACCAAGCCTGCGGTGATCGCCGTGCCAGAGATGAGGATTTGAATTTGCCCGCCGCTGTTTAAAGCGACGCGCGGCAGGTTGATGCTGTTGCCGCTGCCGGCACTTCCAGCACCGACGGTGGACGTGTCGCAGTCGCCCGTGCCAGCGGCCAAGGTGCAGACCCAAGTGACGGTGCCGATGTTGGCCGGCACGATGTCGCTCACGGTAATCGTGCTGGGCACGTTGGCCGGGCCATTGTTACCGACCAGCAGGGTGTAGGCCACGGCTTGACCGACCTCGGCCGCAGCGGTGCCGCTTTTGCTGATGACGAGATCAGCCGTGGTGCCCACTGCGCCGCTGATCACGATATCTTCTTGGGCGCTGCTGGCCGAGTTGTAATTGCTGCCGCCTACAGGCTGGCCGCTGGCATAGCTGCCGCCCGGCGTTGTTGTGGGATTGACCGCGCCTTGTGCGCTGCCGCCACTGGCGCGTGTGGGGTCTGCAAAACGCAGGTTGATTGGGTTTTGATATGTGCCGGCGGCTGCGCCATTGAGCGCGACGTTGAAGGTCACGGTAAGGCTGCTGCCAGGATTCAGAGTGAAGCTGCTGGTGGCATTGCCCGCCGTGCCAATCACGGCGGTATTCGTGCCGCTGGCGGCAATAGGCGATGCGGGGCCCGATGCGCCTGCACCATAA
>JAAUOI010000314.1 GCA_012036375.1 Allobrachymonas sp.
TTGTATTTTTCGCGCTTTTCGCGTTACCTAGTTTTCTTTTTGTTTTATGACCGCACAACTCATTAACGGCAATGATCTCTCTGCCAAGCTTCGCGCCGATGTTGCCCAACGCGCCGCCGCGCTTAAAGCCAGAGGCATCACGCCTGGCCTCGCTGTCGTCTTGGTAGGCGACAACCCAGCATCCCAAGTCTATGTGCGCAACAAAGTCAAAGCATGTGCTGATAACGGCCTGCATTCCGTTTTAGAAAAACACCCGGCGGACATGAGCGAAGCTGATTTGCTCGCGCTGGTGGATCGTTTGAACAAAGATGCCTCGATTCACGGCATCTTGGTGCAACTGCCCTTGCCTGCGCATATCGATGCACAAAAGGTGATTGAGTCCATCGCGCCTGAAAAAGATGTCGATGGTTTTCATGTGGCCAGCGCAGGCGCTTTGATGGTCGGCCAACCCGGTTTTTGGCCTTGTACGCCCTATGGCTGCATGAAGATGCTCGAATCGATTGGCTACGATTTGAAGGGCAAACATGCCGTGGTGATCGGCCGCAGCAACATCGTGGGCAAACCGATGGCGCTGATGCTGTTGCAAAAAGATGCCACCGTCACCGTCTGTCATTCGCGCACGAAAGATTTGAAAGCGCAAACCCTGCAAGCCGATGTGATCGTGGCTGCGGTGGGCAAGCGCGATGTGCTCACATTTGACATGGTCAAACCCGGCGCAGTGGTGATCGACGTAGGCATGAACCGCGACGACGCCGGCAAGCTCTGCGGCGATGTGGATTTTGAAGGTGTGAGCAAGGTAGCCAGCTACATCACTCCCGTGCCCGGTGGTGTGGGGCCCATGACGATCACGATGCTGCTGGTCAACACGATTGAGGCAGCGGAGCGACTTTAACTGCTTGATGGTGCTAGACTTTTCTAGGGCGTGACTTTAAAATCACGCCATGACGAATCTTGTTTTGATTCAAACCCAAATCTTCAGCCGCAGTCAAGAGTTGGGCTGGACGCACGCGGAGCTGGCGCGACGCGCGGGCGTGGCGCGTGAGACGGTTTCTCGGCTCAAGCAGCGGCAAGATGCTGATTTTTCGCTGCTGGCCAAACTGTGCCAAGCGCTTGGTCTGACCATCGAGGCTCGCTCAGAGCAGCCGCTACGTCTGAATTTTCCCTACAACTGGTCAAATCCTGCAATGAGTGCGGACGCCAAGATGGCGGCTATTCTGGAGCGAGGCTTGTTTGAGGATGTGTTGGAGGCCGCGCGTTATTGGGGCTTGCGGCGATTGCAAGCGGTGGCGAAAAATCAAGTACTCGCGCCCAGCGTCGAGCGCATGCTACGCAACATCAGTGCAGGGTTTGCTGCATGACTGCGTTACTTCATCTCTATGCACTGGCCGCCAAAACGCGCCCCGTGTATGAGCTGATGGCGCAGCAAAGTGCGCTTGAGAATTTCGTGTTGATCGGCGGCACAGCGATGGCGCTGCAAATGGCGCATCGCCTCAGTGAAGATTTGGATTTTTGGCTGCCCGCAGAGCGCATGAGCCCGTATGCAATTGATCGGATGATGAATGAACTCAAATCCCAGGGTCATTCGGTCATGTTCGCTACCAAGCCCGAAAGTATTTCGACCTTTCGCATCAACTCGGGTCAAGACTTGCGCTGGTATGCGCAAGATTGGGTGGTGGACGGTGTAAAGGTGCAGTTGTTTTGCCCTCAGGATGTGGCTTACGATCACTTTCGTAGCTATGTACGCTTGCCGCGCGAGCAGACGAACACGCAGTTTGAAATCGCCTCGCTGGAGGCGATTTTTGCGATGAAAAGCTACACCATCTCGCGCCGCACGCGCAGCCGCGACATCATTGATCTGTGGCATTTCTTGCAGCGCGGCAAGACGCTGGCCGACATGCTGCGTGTGGCGCGCTTGGCCAGCCCTTCCGTGAGCGACGAGCATGCCAAAGCGGTGCTGCGCGGCGATGTGCCGCTGGATGAGCAAGATGAGGGTTTTGCTTTGCTCGCACCGGGTTTGAGTTTGCAGCAGGTGTATGCGGACTTTGCAGGTGCGGTGGATGCACTCGAAATTGAGCGCGCAAGCCAAGTGGCTGGCGCGAGGAATCTCACATGAGCTTGCATCGTCTGAACTATTCGTACCGCGCACCGCTGTACAACACTGCCTCAACGCGAGAGATTGAATCGCAAGCGGCTGCATCACTCGCGCCCCACACGCTGATGCAACGCGCGGGGCTCTCCGTGGCGCGGCTGGTGTGTGCGATAGCGCCGCATGCGCGGGTGGTGTGGCTCGCTTGCGGGCCGGGCAATAACGGGGGTGATGGGCTGGAGGCGGCGATGCAGTTGCGGCTCATGGGGCGCGAGCCGGTGGTGACTTGGCTGGGTGATGCGGACAGTTGCCCGGCGGATTCGCTGGCGAGCTACACAAGAGCGCGAGAGGCAGGCGTGCTGTTTTGCGCCTCAGCCGCCAGCGCAGGTGGGATGTGGCGGTCGATACGACTCTTGGGGGCTGGGTGGCCGGCGTGCACCCGAGGGCATGATGCTGGAATGCTTGCAGCGCATGCATGCGGCGGGTGCGCCGGTGCTCTGTGTGGATGTGCCCAGTGGATTGAATGCAGATACTGGACAGCATTTGCTGCATTCAGATACTATTAATTCAATAGCACTCCGCGCAGATTTTATGCCGGGTAGTGGCTCATTTGGCTTAAAAATCGTGACTTTAAGCCTGCTCACGCTCAAACCCGGTTTGTTGACTGCGCAGGGGCGCGATGCTTGTGGTGAGATATGGTTTGACGATTTAGACATTACGCACTCCATGCCGCCGAGTGCAAATATTCTCGGACAAGAAGAGGTGCAAACGCCACCGCGCATGCATGCGAGCCACAAAGGCAGTTATGGCGATGTGGCCGTGATCGGCGGTGCGGCGGGCATGCAAGGCGCGGCTTTGCTGGCCGCGCGTGCGGCGCTGCATGCGGGGGCAGGGCGGGTGTTTGTGTGGCTGCTCGGCGGCGGGATGGTGGTGGATCTGCAGCAGCCCGAGCTGATGCTGCGCGATGTTGACGCGCTGGAGCTGGCGGGCAAAACCGTGGCCTGCGGCTGTGGCGGCGGGGATGCGGTGCGCAAGCTGTTGCCGCGTGTGCTCTCAACGAGCGCGCGCTTGGTGCTCGATGCCGATGCGCTGAATGCCATTGCGGCCGATCAGTCGCTGCAAACTCTTCTGAAAGCGCGTCGAGGCAAATCGCAGCCCACGCTGATCACGCCACATCCACTGGAGGCTGCGCGTTGCTGGCTTGCAGTACGGCGCAGGTGCAAGCGGATCGTTTAAGCGCCGCGCAGCAACTCGCTGACAGCTTGGGATGCGCGGTCATCCTCAAAGGCAGTGGCAGCATCATCGCTGCGCCCGATGCAACGCCGTGCATCAATCCCACGGGGGATGCGCGGCTGGCCACAGCGGGCACAGGCGATGTGCTGGCGGGCTTGTGCGCTGCGCTGCTGGCTCAAACGGGTGACGCTTTCAAATCAGCGCAATGCGCCTGTTGGCAGCATGGCGTGATGGCGATGCATCAGCCCACCGCCCGCCCGGTGATTCCGGCCAGCCAATTGCTGCGTGGGCAGGGCTAGCAGCGCTTTGAAATCAGGTTGCTCGCGCTGCGCACGCTCATAAATTGCTAAATGAGCTGCAAACACTGCGGGGCTGCGCCAGCAGTTGGGGCGCTGGCTGGAGCGTGGCAATGCGCGGCAGCGCTGCTGCATAGCCGGGCATCA
>JAAUOI010000315.1 GCA_012036375.1 Allobrachymonas sp.
GAAGCAGCGCACAATAGCCCAATGCAAGAACACTACGCCAAATCTCTCATGTGGTTTCGCCGCGACCTGCGTGCGGATGACAATGCTGCACTGTTTCATGCTTTGAAAAAAGTAAGTTAGTGCATTGCGTCTTCATCTTCGATCAAGAGATTTTGGACAAGCTGCCGCGCAAGGATCGAAGGGTAGAGTTCATTCGCGAATCCTTGGTAGATTTACAAACTCAATTGCAAAAGTTGGCGGGCTCAGACAAGTTGGTCTTGATTGTGCGGCACGGTTGGGCAAGGGATGAGATTCCTTTGCTGGCAATGAAGCTGGGTGTGCAGGCTGTGTTCACAAACCATGACGATGAGCCGCAAGCTGTCGAGCGTGATACCTTGGTGCGCGGCAAGTTGGCTGATGCGGGGATCAGCTTTTCTACCTTCAAAGATCATGTGATCTTTGAGCGCAGCGAGGTGCTCAGTCTCTCGGGAACTCCGTACGGCGTCTTCACGCCGTATAATGCATGGCTGAAAAAGCTGGATGATTTTTATCTGAAGGCGTACTCCGTGGAAAAGTACGCAGCGCATTTGGCCGCTGCTCCGATTGAGTTTCAGCAACAAGTCCCCTTGCTGAAAGACATCGGTTTTGAGCCCACGAATCTTTCCGCCTTGCAAATCCCCACGGGCAGTGCAGGCGGGCAAGCTTTGTTCAAAGATTTCTTGCAGCGCATGGATCGCTACGATCAAACGCGCGATTTCCCTGCTGTGAAAGGCCCGAGTTACCTGAGCGTGCATCTGCGCTTTGGCACCGTGAGCATTCGACAGCTTGCGCGCGAGGCGCACAAGCGTGCGTTCCCTCGCGCAGGTAGGGGTGAGGGAACGCAAGCCTCAGAGGGCGCACGCGTTTGGCTCTCGGAGCTGATTTGGCGAGACTTTTATGTACAAATCTTGCACCATCAACCGCATGTCGCAACCCGCGCTTTCAAGAAAGAATATGACGCGATTGAATGGGAAAAAGGAAAAGATGCGAATGCGCTGTTTAAGGCTTGGTGTGAAGGGAAAACTGGCTACCCGATTGTGGATGCCGCGATGCGCCAGTTGAACGAGACCGGCTACATGCATAACCGTTTGCGCATGGTAGTCGCGAGCTTTCTCACCAAAGATTTGGGACTGGACTGGCGCTGGGGTGAGAAGTATTTCGCCGAGCAGCTCAATGATTTCGATTTGAGCGCGAACAACGGGGGCTGGCAGTGGGCCTCATCAAGCGGCTGCGATGCGCAGCCTTACTTTCGCATCTTTAACCCTACGAGTCAGAGCGATAAGTTTGACAATGCTGGAAAATTCATTCGCCGCTATGTGCCTGAACTTTCCAAGCTGCCCGATGCGGCGCTGCATGCGCCTTGGGATGCGAAGCCAGTAGACTTGGTGGCAAGCGGCATCAAGCTTGGCGAGGACTATCCGCAGCGCTGCGTGATTCATGACGAAGCGCGTGCGAAAACTCTCCAGCGCTATGCCGTAGTCAAGAAATTAAAGTAAAAATGCGGCTTAGTCGGCATGAAATATGCGCGGAATGCTATTGAAATAATAGCAATTACTCATTTGCCTGTCAGATTGAGGTTAACGTCGGGGGTGTGCTCTGGGCGCAGATTCATCAGTTCCAGCAGCTCTTTGACGGCGTAATCATCGTCTAGCGCCACTGTGGCTACGGTGATTCCGTCCAAGCCTTCTAGCCCGTGTTGCGGTTTGAGATAAAAATCAATCATATGTGGATTTTTTGCATTCGGTGAGGCCGCTCGCAGATGTGACAACATCAGCTTGACCCGCTCTTGCCGCGTCGACATGAAACCGCTTTTGCGGTTAGCCGTCAGGCGCAGAAAGTCACCTTGGAAGCGCAATTCTCCTTTTCCAATGAAGCCAAATGCGCCTGCTTTCATCAGATTGCCACCGCAATTTATTAAGAATGTAGGCCAAATACCCGAAGCAGGCGGAGAAACTTCGTGCTTGTGGAGGCTCTGTGCATCGGCCATTTCAAATCGGTCAGCCACAAGCTGCGCGACCGTCATGTGGTGACTATCACTGCGCTTCACTTTGAGGTTGTCATCAATCAATTTTTTAATACGCATGCCCACAATCGTCTTGCGATCGTAAGGGCCGAGTTGGCGGTCTCCAACCAGCAAGTGATAACGATAGGGCGAATCGGTGCGCATACCCGATAAAGTTTACGCCAAAGTGCTTGACGATTTTTGTCAGAATTGCCCCGCTAGTCCTGCGCTCCTACACGCTAGTCGATTTGGGTTAACCGCTCAAGTGACAATTTTTGTCCGCACAATTCCAGCACGGCATCTAGTGACGGCGTTTGAGCGGTGCCCATCAGCAGAACGCGCACAGGCATGGCCAGCTGAGGCATCTTGAGGCCCGTCTCGGCGAGTGTTGCTTTGATCGCGGCGGTGATGGCGGCTTTGTTCCAGTCGCAGTTTTTGAGCTTGGCTACCAGATTTTGAATGACTGGCTTGACTGCTTCAGTGACGTGCTGCGCATAGTCTTCTTTGCTGCGCTCGGGCATAGCGTAGAACGCAGCAGCCCAATCAGCGAGAACTTGTGTGGTTTCGCAGCGGTCTTTGAACAGGCCGCAAATTGCGTTCAATCGCCCATCAGGGGTGATTGAGCGCTTGGCAAGCTGCTCGGTGACGAGTTGGGCGAGGCGCTCGTTATCGGCGTGCTTCATGTAATGCTGGTTCACCCAATTGAGCTTGGCAGCATCCCAGCGCGCGGGGCTGGTGGTCAAATGCTTGCCATCAAACCATTGGGCTAACTGCTCGCGGCTAAACAGCTCATCATCACCATGGCTCCAGCCCAGGCGCGCCAGATAGTTGATCATGCCTTCAACAAGATAGCCTTTGTCGCGATACTCAGTCACGCTCACTGCGCCATGGCGCTTGGAGAGCTTCTCACCATCAGGCCCGAGGATCATAGGCACATGGCCATAAACGGGCAGCGGCGCACCGAGTGCTTTGAGAATATTGATTTGGCGCGGCGTGTTGTTCACATGATCATCACCCCGAATCACATGGCTGATGCGCATATCCCAATCATCGACGACGACGCAGAAGTTGTAGGTTGGTGTGCCAACCGTTTCGCCTTTTCCGGCAGCTTCTTCGCTCACGGGGCGGGCGATGATGAGATCATCCAACTCATCGTTGCTGATAGAGATTTGGCCTTTGACCATATCCTCCCACACGACATCGCCACCTTGCGGACTTTTAAAGCGCACCACGGGTTTGATTCCCGCTGGAGGCTGCGGCAATACTTTGCCCGCTTCTGGCCGCCAGCGCCCGTCATAGCGAGGCTTTTCGCCGCGCTCTTTTTGCGCGAGGCGCATGGCATCGAGTTCATCGGGCTGGGTGTAGCAATAGTAGGCCGTGCCCGCTTTCAACATTTGCGCAATCACTTCGCGGTAGCGATCCATGCGCTGCATTTGATAAAACGGGCCTTCGTCGTACTTCATCTCTAGCCAGTTCATGGCCTCGATGATTTGATCCACCGCTTCTTGTGTCGAGCGAGCTTCATCGGTGTCTTCAATGCGCAAAATGAATTGCGCATCAGCGCCGAGCGCTTTGTGATGTTGTGCGAAGGCCCAGCAATAGAGGGCTGTGCGGGCGGTGCCGAGGTGCAGGAAGCCCGTGGGGGAAGGGGCAATCCTTGTTCGGATGGGGTGCGAATCGTGGTCATGTTTTCAAGTTCAAATGGTGTTGAGGCCACGCTGCAAATCAGCCTGCAT
>JAAUOI010000316.1 GCA_012036375.1 Allobrachymonas sp.
GGCTGTATCAATCTTGGCGATGACTTGCTCGGTGAGCACCGTGCCGCCATCGGCGACCAAAATTTCGCCCATCACGCCAGCGGCAGGCGCGGGCACTTCGAGCACGACTTTATCGGTTTCGATTTCGATCAAGATTTCATCTTGTGCCACAGCTTCGCCGGGCTTCTTTTCCACTGGAGCAAGGTGGCCTCGGCCACGGATTCAGACAGTTGGGGGACTTTGACTTCTACGATTGCCATTTTGAAATTTCCTAAAAACTATTTAACGCGAAAAGCGCGAAAAGGTCGCGAAAAGCGCAAAAAAAGAAACAGAAGAAAACAGCATAAAAATCTGAAGACTTTTTAGCGTTTTTCGCGTTCTTTTAGCGTTTTTCGCGTTACCTAGAATTTACTTGGTAAGCACAAAACCCTTGAGCTTTGCAAACGCGCCATCGACCAGCGCTTTTTGTTGCTCTTGGTGCAAGTGCGCGTAGCCAGCCGCCGGAGAGGCAGACGCTGCGCGGCCTGAATAGCCGAGTTTTTGACCCTCTTGCATATTTTCGTGAATGTAATGCTGCACGAAGAACCATGCGCCTTGGTTTTGAGGCTCGTCTTGGCACCACACGATGTCGGTTGCGCCAGGATACTTTTTCAACTCCGTGGCAAAGGCTTTGTGTGGGAAAGGATAGAGCTGCTCGACGCGCACAATCGCTACATCATCCGCGCCTTTTTCTTCGCGCTTTTTCACCAAATCGTAATAGACCTTGCCCGAGCAGCAAATCACGCGCTTGACCTTAGCGGCATCCAGTTTCTTCTGCTCAGGGATCACCGTTTGGAAGCCACCTTTGGTGAACTCGCTCAGAGGCGAAGTAGCATCTTTGTTACGCAGCAAAGATTTCGGCGTCATGATGACGAGCGGTTTGCGCAAATCGCGCACCATCTGGCGGCGCAGCACATGGAAAATCTGGCTGGCCGTGGTGGGCTGCACGATTTGCATATTGGTGTCTGCCGCCAATTGCATGAAGCGCTCTAGGCGAGCCGAGCTGTGCTCAGGGCCTTGGCCTTCGTAGCCGTGGGGCAGCATGAGCGTTGATGCCATTCACACGACCCCATTTGACTTCGCCTGATGCGATGAACTGATCGATCACGACTTGCGCGCCATTGGCGAAATCGCCGAATTGCGCTTCCCAAATCACGAGCGTGTTCGGCTCATTCGATGCATAGCCATATTCAAAGCCGAGCACGGCTTCTTCTGAGAGCAGCGAATCAATCACGACGAAAGGCGCTTGGCCTTCGGCCACGTTTTGCAGCGGGACATACGTGCCTTCATCGTATTTTTCACGGTTCTGATCGTGAATCACAGCATGGCGGTGCGTGAACGTACCCCGGCCGCAATCTTCACCAGAGAGGCGCACGGCATAGCCAGAAGCCACGAGCGAGGCAAAGGCCATGTGCTCGCCCATGCCCCAATCCACATTCACATCGCCACGCGCCATCGCTGCGCGGTCGTCATACACTTTTTTCACGAGCATGTGTGGCGCAACGCTGGCAGGAATCGTGGTGAGCTTTTCGCCAATGCGCTTCCATTCAGCGAGTGGGATGGCAGTGTCGCCAGCGTCCGTCCACTTCTTGCCGAGGAAGGGACTCCAATCCACCGCATACTTGCTCTTGAAGTTAGAGATGGTGATGTTTTCAGTATGGTGGCCGGCATCCATTGCGGCGCGATAGGCTTTGGCCAAATCATCGCCGAGCGTCTCACCCATGCCTTGCGTGGCGAGCTTGTCAGCATAAAGCTTGCGCGTGCCGGGGTGCTGTGCGATTTTCTTGTACATCAGCGGCTGCGTGAGCGCGGGCGTGTCCTGCTCGTTGTGGCCGAGTTTGCGGAAGCAAATGATGTCGAGCACCACGTCTTTGTTGAACTGCTGACGGTATTCCAAAGCCCATTGCGTGCAGAGCACGACGGCTTCTGGATCATCGCCGTTCACATGCAACACAGGCGCTTCAATCATTTTCACAACGTCAGAGCAATACAGCGTCGAGCGGGTGTCGCGCGGGTCACTCGTCGTAAAACCAATTTGGTTGTTGATCACGATATGCACCGTGCCACCCGTGTAGTAGCCACGGGTTTGCGCGAGTGCGAGCGTCTCCATCACAACGCCTTGGCCGGCGAATGCTGCATCGCCATGCACGAGCACGGGTAGCACTTGATCGCCCTCTTTATCGCCACGGCGATCCATGCGCGCGCGCACGCTGCCTTCGACCACAGGGTTGACGATCTCAAGATGCGATGGGTTGAACGCGAGCGTGAGGTGCAACGGGCCGCCAGGGGTCGTTACGTCGGAGCTAAAACCTTGGTGGTATTTCACATCACCCGATGGCAAATCTTCTGGCGCGGTGTGGTCGAATTCGGCAAACAAATCTTTGGGCATCTTGCCCAATGTGTTCACGAGCACATTCAAGCGCCCGCGATGCGCCATGCCGATCACCATTCTTGTACGCCGGCAGCGCCTGCTTTTTGCACCAACTCATCCATCGCGGCAATAAAGCTCTCACCGCCTTCAAGCGAAAAGCGTTTTTGGCCGACGTATTTGGTGTGCAGATAGCGCTCTAGGCCTTCAGCCGCCGTGAGATTTTCCAATATCACTTTTTTCTGCGCCGCATTGAAAGCCGGCTTGGCGCGCACGCTTTCCATCTTCTGCTGCCACCAGCGCTTCTCGTCTTGACTGGTCGCATACATGTATTCCGCGCCAATCGTGCCGCAGTAGGTTTCGCGCAGCGCGTTGAGCAGCTCGCGCAGGCTCATTTGCTCTTTGCCGAAATAGGTGTTTGAGGTGTTGAACACGGTTTCCATGTCGGCATCGGAGAAGCCGTAGAAAGCGGGGTCAAGATCGGGAATATTGTCGCGCTCGGTGCGCTGCAGGGGATCTAAATTCGCCCAGCGTGCGCCCACGTTGCGATACGCGGCAATGAGCTGCTGCGCGGCGGTGCGCTTCGAGATCCAGGGCTTCGTGAAGGGCGAGCCGCGCATCGTGATCGAGCACGTGAACCGCATCACCAAGGCGGCGGCGCCGCACTGGCCTCGAACCAAGCTCGAAGACGACGATTGCTACCGCGTGATCATCCGGGGCAGCCCGAACGTCACGCAGGAGACCGCGTTCCGAGACGCCCGGAGCGGCGACTCGAACGCGGGCGGCTGCCGGTGCGAGGCAACAAGGCGCAGCTACAGCAGGTGCTGATCAACCTTATGGTTAACGCCGCGGACGCCATGGCGGGGCTGCAAGCGGGGGAGCGGCGCATGACGATCGAGACGAGACCGCGCTCCGACGGCTGGCGCGAGCTTACGTGTTCGCGACGTGCGGCCGCGTCGCGCCGGAGATCCCGCTCGCCTCGTTGCCGACGTGGCAAAGGCGCGGAACATCCTCGGCTGGCAGCCGCGCCGGGGGCTCGGTGACATCATCGCATCAGCCGCAGAGTTTCATCGGCTTCACGGATCAATCTGATCCTTCAAGGCCCAGCGCCAAGGCGCCGCAGCGCTTCCGTGCTGCTCTTATGGTTTGCGTCCTTTGCCAACGCGCGGCGGAAATCGACAATAGCTTCCTCTCGCTTGCCGAGGGCTTCAAAGATGTGCCCGCGCGTGTTCAGTGCGTTGGCATCGTTGGGCCGCAGCTCCAGCGAGCGCTCGGCTGTGCTAGGGCTACTGGGAGAAAAACCCACGGCCACATCCATCTCCGATCTCCTCTGGGCCTGATGATGCAGCCCGAGTTCATCTACGTTCGTT
>JAAUOI010000317.1 GCA_012036375.1 Allobrachymonas sp.
GCTCGGGTGATGGCGTGCCCCCTGCTCCTTCTGGCTCTATTCAAGCCCAACTACAAGCGCCACTCAGTGTGGTGGCGGGGCAAGCCTTTTCATTGGATGCGCGCAGCTCTACGCCTGGGCAATCGGGAGGTACGCTGAAGTATTTCTGGGATATGAGCACCGCGAAAGCAGCTACAGCGCAAATCGGGCATGTGTATGACGAGCCCGGCTCCTATAACGTGACGCTGCGCATAGAAAATGAGCGCGGTGAAGTCTCTACCACCACGCAACGCATCGCCGTGTCTGCTGCGCCCTCTACAGGAATGGGTACTGTCAGCATTTTGGTCAGCGGGCGAAATGGTGAAGCTGTGCCGAACGCGCAGGTGGCGATTGCGGGGCAAACGCTCACCACAGATGCCTCGGGTGCGCTCGATGTTGGCTCCGTGCCGATTGGGCCTGCATTTGTTGCCCGCGTGACGAAAGCAGGTTTTGCGCCTTCCATCATTCGCGGCCGATTCGCTCAAGGTGCATCCGAATTCACCCTGGCGGTGCTGCTGACAGCCACTGATACGCCTGCAACGGTTGATCTTGCGCAAGCCATAGATGAATCTAATAACGGTTTGCGCCTTCGCATTCCTGCTGGCAGCCTTGCAGATGCGAACGGTAATTTGGCGACTGGCATGGCAACGGTGTATATCAATTCCGACCCTTCCAATACCTTGACCTACGGCATCAAGCACGGCACGGAAATGCTGCTTCCCAATGGCAGTACAACTCTTGCAAACGGGATCAAACCGTTTGATATCGTCATCATGCAGGGTAATGTGCGTCTTAATCTGTTGCCCGGGAAAACGGCTCAATTGGATTGGGATATGGCACCGACAGCGGCTGGTGATCCTTTGCCTGATGGCACTCAGCTTGTTATGCGCACTTTGGATGAAAACTCTGGCCTGTGGCGGCAAGAAGGTGTGGCTACTGTGGTCAGCCCTCCCGGCGGCGACCGCAGCATTCGCGCCACTGTGGGGCATTTCAGCTACTGGGATCCTACTGTGCCGGGCTCATCTGATTTGATCCTTGTCATTCCAAGCTGTGAGATCAATATTGAAGGCGGATTGCCTGTGCTGAATACGGGTGGTGTAGCGCCGTATTGTTCTTTCATTGTTCATTATGAAACACCAAACTCTATTTTTTACCCCAATTGGATTGGCGGTACATGCTGGCCAGGCAGTTTCCTACAGGAATGCATATTGCCCAGAGGTACGGCTTACAAAGTCATTGCTCGCCTAGGGCTGGATGCCAATACGGTATTAGTTCAAGAGCAATCATTTGTTGCTAACACCGATCGTCCAGTCGTCAGGTTTGCGGCCAATTCGCTGAGACCGATAAACCCAGAAGCCATCACCATCAGTGCCAAGGGCGGCAACGTGGTGGGCGGGCGCTTGTATGCGAACGGTGAAGTCGAGTTGAAAGCGAACTTCCGCAGTCGAACCAACTTCGATGGCGACGTGCAGTTCATCACGGGAGCGAATGATTTGTCTTGGGTACAGCACCTTTGCGTACGCCCACTTTTGTTCTAGATGCGCGCCAATCGGTGGACGACGTCTATGAAATTCGTGCGCGTATCCCAGCCGGCGGTGGCGTGTTGCGCACGTCATCGAATGCAGTGCAAGTGGTGCTGGACGATACGCCGCCCACCATTGAAATCCGCAACCCCAATAGCCCGAACTTATCGATCAATAACGCCACTGGAATCGCTTTAGACGCAGCGCTGCGGATCGCTTCGAGTGAACCGTTTGACCGCACGCCCACAGTGGTGACCACGCCCAATATCCCCGGTGTTCTGAGCAAGCCCAGCGAAAATGTATGGCTGTTTACGCCCCAAGGCAATTGGCAGGCGCAAACGAGCTACACGGTTCGTGTCACCCAAGTCAGTGATCGGGCAGGCAATATTGCGCCTGCGTATCAAGTGAACTTTCAGACTGCAGCAGCGCAAGGGGCGCTGATCTGGAGCGCAGAAAACACTTTGCAGCCGGCGGGTTTCTCGCCGAACCTCTTTCAGCTCACGTCATCGGGTTACGTGCTGTATCTTGCAGCGCAAACTGCTGGAGGCTCAGCGAACCAGCTGACAGCGGCACGCTTAGATGGCATCTCCAACAGCACGACAATACTGGGAACATTGGGCTCTGTAGTTGGATTCAGCGAAGAGCAGGCTCAAGTGACTGGCGACCGCGTAGTCTTTGCGCAACGTGAGCGCAACAACAGCGGCGCTGGTTTGCCATACAACCAAAATCTCAGAATAGTGACAGCTCAAATCGATCTCAATGCGCTAACGACGACTGTGCTCGAAAGCAGCACACAAGTCTTTGCTAACTTCTCCAGCGGTCAAAATGGTTATGCAGTAGCCACAAATCCATTCGGCGATTTGGCTTTAGCAACCGTTGATAGCACTGGCTTGTGGTTACGCACTTTCATCGATGGTGAGTGGCAGGCGCCAGTACAAATAGGAACTGGGCAAATCGCTGGATCTTTTAAAGTGTCGATCGATAGCAGCCGTATCGCGCGTGTGTATTGGACACGGATTAGCTCCGCAGTTCCAGCTACGCCTTACACCGTGGTACTCAGCCAAGTCAATCCAAGGGCAGCAAGTGCAACTCATCAAGATATATGGACGAATTTGAGTCTCACGCCACAAAGCATGACTTTGCTGACCAATGACAGCGGTACAAACTTGATGGGGTTCAGTTACACGCGAAATTCACGCAATTTAATCAGCGCGGCTTATCAAGACAGCAACGGAATTGGTTTTATGGATTTTGAAACATGGGCTAGCGGCCAAGCCAGCTTCAGCATCAATCCATCAGGATTAGCTGTTGTAGCCTACGCAAGGCGCTCTAGTTCGTTCGAGGTATCTTCGATCAACTTGACTTCTCGCTCGCAAAGCGGAGGAATGCCTGCGAGCTTCACGGTACGTGATTATGTGAATGCTGCGCCCTTTGTTCCAGATGCAAATCGTGTCCGCAATGTCTCTGTGAGTTTGTCCAACACTGGGGTGGCAACTGTGGGCGGCATGTTACGCACGCAACCCTCCGATATGTATCAGCTGCAATTGCCCAGCGGTACCGTCACTGCCTTGCCTAACTTCACTATGAACACTAGCTTCGGAACGATGCGAACGCTGGACAGTGGCCAGGTGATCTTCATCAGCAGTAATCGCTGGCGGTCACTGCGTTAGTGTGTCGGCACGGCTCGGCGCATGCCGTGTAGCCGTACTTCCTATTATGCAATTTTCACCGAAAACAGCGTTCGACCGGCATAAAACCTGCGCGAATTGCTATTAAATAAAATAGTGATTCACTCCACAACAATTCAAGTGAACAGCAATGACTCCTCTAGACTTACAAACCAACACTGATCAACCCGGCGGTAATGCTACTGCTAGCGCAGCTGCTTCTGGCGGCGCCCGTAGTAACGCCTTGATCAAACGGGTCAAAGACATTTTGCTCAACCCCGCGCCGACTTGGCAGGGGACTTTGATCAAGAAGGTGGCTCTGTGGCGGGTATTTACAAGAGCTACGTAATGCCGCTAGCGGCTATTCCGGCTGTTGCGGGCTTTGTGGGCTACAGCTTGGTGGGTGCAGGTGCTTTTGGTTTTTCGGTCCGCGTGCCGATCTTGCAGGGGCTCACCTCAATGCTGGTGGGCTATGTGCTCACGCTGGTGGTGGTGTATTTGCTGGGCATGCTGGCGTAATGCGACTTGGCCGCCGA
>JAAUOI010000318.1 GCA_012036375.1 Allobrachymonas sp.
GTATTGGTGTCCCTGCACTGGCCTCATCTGATTTAGGCATTAAATCAATCGCCGCCTATCACATAACATTCAAAGAATGCTTTGAAGTTGATACTTCTGAGAACGAATCACAGACTTGCGAAAACACAGATCAAACTGGCAGCCAAGCAGGCCAAGACCAACGCTTGACCTACGAAAAAGTCACCGACATCTTCACCAGCCAGCGCCAGCAAATGCTGATTCACCTCACGCCGGGCAACAGCTCGCAACTCAGCGTCACAGAAGGCCATGCAGACAAGTGCAGCATGCTGCAACAGGCCATTTATAAGCCAAATCAACCGTTGGTCGGCATAAAATCTGCACACATTGCTATCAATTCGGGAGTGATTCATGTTTCAATCACTTAACTTTTCTTCGCCCAAGCTGCAGCGCGGTATGAGCAAATTGCTGCTGCTGGTGTGCTTGGCGGGCGCGGCGTGGTGGGGGTATCAAAAGTGGGCGCCGGGCGGCGAAGGTCAGCAGATGGCCAAGCTGGTGGCAGGCTTGGAGGCGAGCGATGTGATGATTTACGGCGCTTCTTGGTGCCCGCATTGCAAGGCAGCCAAAAATGGATGGGAGAGCAGGGCATCAAGTTTGAGGAATGCGATGTACAGACCAGCAAGACCTGCGCCGATCAGTTGATGCGCCTGGATCCGCAAGGCGGCATCCCGTATTTCATCGTCAAAGGCCAACACATCAAGGATGGCTTTGACGCGGCTGAGTTTGTGGCAGCGCTGAAGGCTGCGCAGGGAGTGAAATGAGCGGGCTCTTTTGCAGAAATAAATCAGGCCAAAAATTGCTCAAATCGCAACAGCCAGCAAAGCCTTGGGATTGCTGTTGGCTACTTTGAGCAGTGTTTGCGCGGCAGGCGTGGTGCTGACTTTCGTGACACGAGCATACTGCCCTGCTTTTAATTCGCGGATGGATTGGAGCAAATCTGCCTGAAATTGCGCCATCTCGGCATCGACTGATTTGCTTTTTGCTGTAGCTTTGGATTTAGGGAGCATGTTCAAACTTTTGCCAAGCTATCTGATGGGTGTGCCGCTAAGGATACGTGCTTTTAGAGCGACTAAAGCAGCTTTTGTAATGTGGCGACAACGGCGACGATGATACCGATGGCTGTGATCGTCCAGCGCTGGCTTTCTGCGAGACTTTTGAGTAGGTCGGCGCGAACTTTTTCGATGTCTGCGCGAACGGATTCAACATCGCCTTGTGTGGCGACTTGTGGATTTCTCTCGTCTTTCATATGAACCTCGGCTTGCGCTTTTCCAATAACGCCGCAATGCCTTCACCGCCATTGGCATGATGCAAGTTTCGCACAAAGGCATCGCGCTCTGCGCTGAGATGCTCGGTTAAAGGGCGCTCGGGCGCTTCGTGGATGAGTTCTTTGAGCGTGGCGAGCACGTTGGGCGCGCGGGCGGCGAGGGCTTCGGCGGTTTGCAGGGCTGCGGGCAGAGAGCCATTGGATTCGGTGAGTTGGTTGACGAGGCCCAGGGCATGCAGGCGCTCGGCGCTGATGCGTTCGCCGAGCATGAGGAGTTGAGTCGCGAGCGGCCTAGGCAGCAGGCGGGCAAGGTGCCAGCTGCCGCCGCCGTCGGGCGAGAGGCCGACATTGCTGTAGGCCATGGTGAAGATCGCGTCACGGCTGGCGACGATCAAGTCGCAGGCCAGCGCCAGCGAGAAGCCTGCGCCGGCGCAGGCGCCATCCACAGCGGCGATCACGGGTTTGCGGCAGGTGCGGATGGCTTCGATCCAGGCGTGCAGGCCGTCGATGCTCTCGCGCTGCACCGAGGGGGCCAGCGTGCGGTTGTGTTGCAGGCGCAGCAGATTGCCGCCGGCGCAGAAGTTGCCGTTTTCTCCGGTGATGACGACGGCGCGAATGTCGTGGCTGGAATCGGCGTGGTTGATGGCTTCGATGCCGGCGGCGTAGATCGCGGGGGACAGGGCGTTGCGCAGTGTGGGGTTGGACAGGGTGAGCAGCTTGATTGGGCTGCCTTCGCCGGCCACGCCGGCCAGCAGTGCGCCGCTGGGGAAATCAGGTGTGCTCATATCGGGCGAGGCCTCGATTTCACGCTTCGGTGTGCAGCAGGCTCAAGCCCAGTGCGCCCCGGCGGCGCAGCCAAGGGCTGGCGCGATAGCGTGGATCGCCATACACGGTTTGCATGTTGACTAGCACTTCCAGCACACTCGCGCCGCCCACGGCATTGCCCATGGCCAGCGGGCCGGTGGGGTAGCCCAGGCCAAGCTGCACGGCGGTGTCTAAATCTTTGGGGGTGCAGATTTGCTGCTGGCACATATCAGAGGCGATGTTCACAATCGCAGAGATCACGCGCTGGGTGACGAAGCCGGCGCTGTCGCGAATCGTGCTGATCGGTTTGCCGTCGCGCGCAAACAAGGCGGCGGCGGCTTGCAGCATATCGGCGCGGGTGGCGGGGTTGCTCATGATGACGCGGCGCTTGGTGGCGGCATCGTCAATCAGCAGGTCGATGCCGACGGTGCGGGCGGGATCGTAGCGCTCAAACACAGCGGTGGTGGTCACGTCCCAGCCGAGTGGGGCGACGATGGTTAAGGCGTGCAGCGAAGGTGTTTGGCTGGTTTCGATTTTTGCGCCGAGCTTATGCAAGAGTTCGAGCAGTTGCATGCGGCGTGCGGCGTTGGGTGAGACCCACACTGGAGGGATGTCAATGCCACTATCTACTACTGAATTGATAGCACTCTGCGCAGATTCTTTGCCGGCTAGAGCCTGATTTGGCTCTGAATAATCATAAAAACCGGCTTTGGTTTTGCGCCCGAGCACACCGCCAGCCAAGCGCTGCGCGGTGATGACGCTGGGGCGGTAGCGCGGCTCGTCGTAATACTGGCGATACACCGATTCCATCACGGGGTGCGAGACATCCAAGCCAGTCAAATCCATCAGCTCAAAAGGCCCGAGCTTGAAGCCCACTTGGTCTTTCAAAATCGCGTCAATCGTGGCGAAATCGCTCACGCCTTCGCCCACAATGCGCAGCGCCTCCGTGCCGTAGCCACGACCTGCGTGGTTGACGATGAAGCCGGGCGTGTCGGTGGCGACCACGGGTGTGTGGCCCATTTGCGTGGTGAGATCGACCAATTTCTGCGAAGTCTGCGCATCAGTTTTGAGGCCGGGAATGACCTCGACGACCTTCATCAGCGGCACAGGATTGAAGAAATGGTAGCCCGCGAAACGCTGCGGATTTGATAGCGCGGCAGCGATTGCCGTGACAGATAAGGAGGAAGTATTAGTGGCAAGAACACAACTACTGGAGACGATGCCCTCCAGTTGCTTGAACAAGCCTTGTTTGACATCAAGTTTTTCAACGATGGCCTCAATCACGAGATTGCAGTTTTTCAGATCTGCAATCTGCGTCACGCAGCTCAATTGCGCTTTGTAGTGCGCAGCCGTTTCAGAGGAGATTTTGCCTTTTTCTTGCAATTTGTCCCAAGTGCTGGCAATGGCCTCCAAAGCCTTTTGCGCGGCATCGGGCTGGGCATCGAAGAGGGCAATTGATGCACCCGCTTGCGCGGCCATTTGAGCGATGCCCCGGCCCATGGCACCGGTTCCGACTAAGCCAATGTGTGTAAATACGCAGTTCATGGGCTGATTATCGCAAGGTGATGTGTCAAAATTCACGATCTCTTACAAACAAGGCTGAATGTCGCATGTCAGCCTTGGTACTCTGTAAGTCTAGCGACAC
>JAAUOI010000319.1 GCA_012036375.1 Allobrachymonas sp.
CGCTTCTGGACGGACATACGCATCGCAAAATTCGCAGATCACTATTTCAAGTGATCTTGCGGGTGATTTTTGTTGTGCGTTATCAGGCCAACCGAGGGAACGGTGGTAGCGCATGTGTGCAGCTTCGTTTGCATGCACGGAGAGAACTTGGTGCGGCTTCATGCCGGCCACTCTGAACAGAATTCAACCGCAAGATCATCGATATTCCGTTCGACTTCCGGTGAGGTCTTCAGACTTTCAATCTGACAAGATGGGTTCGACCCCCATACGGAACGCCATATCAACAAACCGGCCACAAAGATTGGGTGGCGTCGGAACTCGTAACCGACAGCAGAGTTTTACAAGGGGTATTAGCTCAATTGGCAGAGCGTTGGTCTCCAAAACCAAAGGTTCGCGGTTCGATCCCGTGATGCCCCGCCACTGTTACTTCATTATTTTTATGCCACCTTAGCTCAGCTGGACTAGAGCACTTCGCTACGAACGAAGCGGTCGGGAGTTCGAATCTCTCAGGTGGCTCCACATATTGCCGCGATAGCTCAGACGGTAGAGCGCTGCGTTGAAGGCGCAGGCGTGCTTGGTTCGATTCCAAGTCGCGGCACCAAACTTAATTCAATGTTGCTTGTAGCTTAATGGCAGAGCCGCCGGATGTGACCCGGTCTGTGTCGCTTCGATTATGACCTCGCAACCCATTTTGCATTTTTATTCAAGGAGAACGCCATGAAACCTCATGTCCTGCAACTGGACATCCAGGGCACGCCGCAAGCATGGATCACTCCAGAGCAGGCAGCGCTGCATTACGCCACGGGCACGGTGGCTTGGGAAGACGGTGCCGAGCCGCTTACGGTGCTGCGTGGTGGTATCAACATGATCACGGGTCGTCAGTCGATTTTGTGGGTCAGTCCGATCATTGCGCTATCGGGTCAAGCTGTGACGAATCTGTTTGATGTTGTGCCGACTGTGACCAAGGCCAAGTTGATCAAGCGTGACCGCCACACTTGCGCCTATTGTGGCCAAGTGCATCGCGAGAGCGATTTGCAGGTGGAACACATCATGCCGGAGAGCCGGGGTGGTGGCTACACTTGGATGAACCTCGTGATCGCTGACCGTTGGTGCAATGCCAAAAAGGCCAACCGCACGCCGGAAGAAGCTCGTATGCCGCTGCTCTTCTTGCCCTATGTTCCGAACCGCTACGAAGACTTTTTGCTGGCGGGGCGCAATATTCGGGCGGATGTGCATGAATGGCTGGCGGCGCGGCTGCCAAAGTATTCGCGTTTGAATTGAGCGTTTGCCTCAATTCAAGTGCGTTCAAGAATCCAACTCAGAAACTTGCTAGATGACAGGTGAGCGCTTGGGCGAAAGCTTGGCGCGCCGGAGCTGTCTTTTTGCGCTCTGCTATGCAGTCGCGCATGAGAAGGCAGCTTGCCGCTAGGCGAGGGAATGAGTGGATGCGGAACTCGCAGGTGCTGCTGCAAAGCACAAGGTTCGATTCCTTGAAGTTCTTCCACTGTGTAGCTCAGATGGGTAGAGCACCGAACACTAATTCGGCTGTCGTGGGTTCGACTCCCGCCACACTGACCTGTAACGTCAGATACGCAGAAAACCGGTCGAAAGACCACCCGCCCGATGCGCCAAGCGCTCGATGCTTATTGGCAGAAGTCAGCTTGTCTGATGGAGGCTGATCAGCAAAGAGCGCGAGCGTCGGCTGCTTTTGCTTCGTGTGAGCAAGCACTGCACGAACGCGCGAGCAGGCCAGCGTGAGACAAGCGCGATTGAGATTCGTCTCAAAGCCAACACTCACGCAACCCTGTTCACCCGCCGCGCATCTTGCGAACCCGCTTGAGCACCCGTAAGGGCACCTTTTTAACCAATGTAAAACAACAAGAAAGAGAGAGCATCATGATGTTCAAAACAATCACCATCCGTAAAACCGAGCGCGGCCTCTTGCTGCGCAATGGCGACTTTGAGCGCGTGCTCATGCCCGGCAAGCATCGCCTGTGGAGCTTGTTTGACAAGCTGTGCGTAGAAATCTTTTCCATCGACCAAGCGGCGTTCACCCACGCCTTGAGCGAATACCTGCTCACGCAAGAGCCTCGCATTGTGAGCGCGTATTTCGTGCCGGCTGTGCTGAATGAGACGCAAGTGGGTTTGCGCTATGAAAACGGCGTGCTCGCCGAAATCCTTGCGCCTTCGACGCGCCGCTTGTTTTGGAAAGGCTTGGTGGACACTCGCGTTGATGTGGTGGACATCGCTGATCAAATCCAAGTGCCGCCCAGCGTGGCGGCTTTGCTCACGCAAACGCAGCTGCGTGGCCGCGCCGTCTCTGGTTTGCAGGGCGTGGTGCAACTGCAAGTGCCTGAGCATGGCGCGGGTTTGCTCTGGGTGGATGGCAAGCTGGATCGCCAGCTGGGTGCAGGCTCGTGGACCTTCTGGAAGTTCAACCGCAATATCGTGGTGGAGCTGGTGGATTTGCGCCAGCAAAGCCTTGAAGTGTCGGGTCAAGAAATTTTGACGCGAGACAAAGTGGCGCTGCGCCTGAACATGCTCGCTGCTTGGCGCTACACCGATGTGCTGCAAGCCTTCCGTGAAGTGGCCAGGCCGGCAGAGCATGCGTATCGCGAGCTGCAATTGGCTTTGCGTGCCGCTGTGGGCACGCGCACGCTCGATGAGTTGCTGGACAACAAAGCGCTCATTGATGATGTGGTGCTCGCCCAAGCTGCGCCAAAGTTGGCCGCTACTGGCATGCAGCTTTTGAGCGCGGGTGTGAAGGATATTGTCTTGCCCGGCGAGATGAAAACCATCCTCGCTCAGGTGGTGGAAGCTGCGAAATCGGCCGAAGCCAACGTGATCCGCCGCCGCGAAGAAACCGCAGCCACGCGCTCTTTGCTCAACACAGCCAAGGTGATGGAAGACAACCCCATCGCCCTGCGCCTCAAAGAGCTAGAAACCCTAGAGCGCGTTGCCGAGCGCATCGACAAAATCTCCGTGTTCGGAGGTTTGGATCAAGTGCTCAATGGCTTGGTGAAAATCAAGGCTTGAGTGCAGAAGGAAAGGGGATCAGCCGCAAGGTTGATCCCCTTTTTTCTTTTTGTCGTCAGTTCAATAGGCAGAGAGCATAAAAGCAGCAAAGAAAGCTGCCAATTCGTCTCTCGCCGCAAGTGGCAACACTTGGGCGATGTATTGATCGGGGCGCACAACGACGAGGCAGCCTTGTTGGCGCTTGATGCCTCGTATTTCGTAGATATCGTGCTTGGCATCTGTCAGGGCGCAGAAGGCTTTTTCGTAGTCGCGTAGGCCGAGTTTGCCCACTCTGGGAAAGAGCAGGGCGGGCATGGCAGTGATGGGTAAGTTGTGGTGGCTTTGTTGGAAGACGGCGCGGTAGTCGAACAACGCATCGACATCTGCACCAGCTGGCGTGTGGCGCTTGATGGGGGATTGAGCGTCGTTCGTTAACCAATCGCAAAGCAAGCGTACAGGCGAATTGCTACCCGCGTCATCTCCTGAGCCAGCAAACATCATCAAGCGCCAGCGCTCATCTGCCGCTAAAGTTTCGCCGAGTTGCATGAGCTTGCCATCGCCAATGCGGATAACCGGGGCGCTGTGGAAACGTGTGCCGACTTTGAAACCTGTGGCAAGAGCTTGATGACCATCGCCGCCAATCAGCAAGCCGGGCGTGTATCGCGTGGCGGTGCCAGCGGTGTAGCGGCCGTGTTGAGCGAAGTAGTTTTGTA
>JAAUOI010000320.1 GCA_012036375.1 Allobrachymonas sp.
CGCCGCAGCAATTGCATCAATCCCACCAATCGCGCCGGGCAACAGATGCAGTTGCGCACCGCCTTCTTGAGCAGCGTTTGCAAGCGCCTCTGGCAAACCAACTTCTGCCAACGCGCCCACCGAAAGCACTGCGCAATCAATGCCGCGTTTGAGAGCTGGCAACACATGCTCATGCAAGGCGCTGTGGCCTGCGCATTCGAGCACGAGTTGCGCATCGCTTGGCACGGCGCTCACAGCTTGTATGCCCTTTGGCAAAGTATGCGCTGCGTTGCGCACGACGACATGATTGATCTTCACGCGCTGGTGATTTGGCAAACGCTGCACAATGGCTTGGCCGATTGCGCCATAGCCAATCAAGCAAACGTGAAGAGCCGGTGCGCTGCTCATAGTTTTCTTTGCGGCCCCGCAAACTTCTCATTGAACGGCCCCCAAGCTTTCATATCCACTTCCAGCACCGTAGGGCCATTGCCTTGCATAGCCGTTTTGAGCTGCGCTTCAATCTGCGCAGGCTCGGTGCTTTTGAAGTGTTTCACACCCATGCTCGCGCAGAGCATGGAGAAGTCTGGCGTGTGCAAATCCACATAGCAATGGCGGCTGCCGTAATCGGCATCTTGAATGTTCTTGATCACACCATAGCCACCATCGTTCATCAAGATCACGAGCAGATCTGCCTGCTCTTGCGCGGCGCAGGCCAGCTCACCCACATTGAGCATGAAGCCGCCATCGCCCGCCAAAACTATTGTTTTGATAGCACTCTGCGCAGATTCCATGCCGGAGATAGGCCGATTTTCCTTATAAACCGAGGCAGAAATAGCTGCGCCAATGCCCATCTGCAAACCTTGACCGATGCCGCCGCCCAAGGCATGCACACCTGCTCGCGGATGCCGCAGCACCAAGCTGCGATTGCCCCACATGGTGTTGGAGAGCGTGATGTCTCGCGCCCAAATGCACTGGCCTTGCAGCTCGCTCGCCACCACGCGATTGAGCGCATCTTTGAGCTGCACATAAGCGCCCAGTGATGCATCAACTTGCTGCTGCGCTTCAAGTTTTGCCGCAACAATTTCATCATGCCAACTTGCCTCAAAGCGCACGCCCTCCAGCGCATCCGCCAACGCATTCAACGCAAGCGAAGCATCCGCCTCGATGAACTGCTCGCAAGCGTAGGCTTGGCTCTGCACCTGAGGATTCGCATCTATCCGAAAGCGGCGCTCAGGCACGGCAAGCTGGTATTTCATCGTCTCGTTGCTGCGCAATCGCGAGCCCACGATCAGCATGGCATCACAGCGCTGATACACAGCAGCACTGGCACGCTGCAAATTGAAAGCACCCAGCGTGGCCGGATGATCCTCCGCGATCACGCCGCGCCCTTGCACCGAAGTGACCACGCCAAAACCCAAATCAACCAAGCGCCGCACCGCCGCGCCCGCCCCACGCGCACCGCCACCCAACCACAGCATGGGACGTTTACAGCCTCGCAGACTTTCGGCGAGCTGTGCAATAAGTGCTTGTTCAGGCAATTTAGGCGCTATCACTACAGGAGCATTCTGCGCAGTATTCATGCCGGCAATAGCACTGTTTGACTCTAAAAAAGCCTGCTGCACATCTATCGCCATCTCAACGCTCACCGGCCCGCAGGGCGGCGTGAGTGCAAGCGCAGTCGCACGAGTGAGCACCTCCCAAGCCTCCTGTGGCGAGTTGATGCGAAATGCGCCCTTGCCCACAGCACGCAACATACCCAATTGATCAGGATGCTCATGAATGAAGCCCCAATTCTTGTCAATCCATTGCGAATCGATCTGGCCTGTGAGATGCAAGAGCGGCGTGCCCGCCGTCATCGCTTCGACCAATGCGCCAGCGGCATTGCCTGAGCCCGTCCCCGTACTCGTCACCACCACGCCGAGCTTGCCGCTCACCCGCGCTGCGCTGTCTGCCATATTGCAAGCACCCGCTTCGCCGCGTGCAGAAACGAACCGAATCTGCCCAAGACGATAGAAGGCATCAAGAATTGGCATGTTGTGAATCGAGATCACACCAAAAGCCAATCGCACGCCTTGCGCCGCCAAAAATCGCGCGATGATTTCGCCAGTGTTAATCGGCTCGTACACTGAAGCAGCCGATTCAGACATGCTGCAACCTCCAGCTCAGAATATGCGCTGCCTCGCGCACTTGCGTTGTGAGCAGCGGCAGGCGATCTTCTGGAATGCGGGCCGACAGCACGGTAATACTCACGGCAGCAATCACTTTTTTCTCAGCGTTGAGCACGGGCGCAGCCAGCGTGGAGATTCCTGATTCAAACCCGCCTTGGCTAACGGCATGTCCGATGAGGGATGCTTCGTCGATCAGCGCTTTCAATGCCTCGGGGGTTTGTGGCGTGGTCGGCGAGAAGGCTTTCATTTCAACGCCTGCATACAATTGCTGCAATTCTTCCAGCGATGAGCCACCTAGCAGAACACGCCCAAGCACAGTCGCATGCGCAGGCAAGCGGGCACCGATTTGGATGGCATGGAATGTGGCTAAACGCCCCAGCGCTTTAGCCACCACCACCACATCGCGCCCATCGCGCACCACAATATGCGAGGAATAGCCGCAAGCATCCGAGAGCGATTCAAGCACCGGGCGGCCTTGCTCAGTTAGCTCCATCGAAGATAAAAATTCAAAACCAAGCCGCAGCACTGCCACGCCGAGGCGATAACTGGGATGCGTGCCCGGTTCGCCTACACGATCCAAATAGCCAGCATGTTCGAGGGTTTGCAACATGCGAAAGATACTGGCGCGTGGCATGCCAGTCATCTTGGCCAACTGAGCGCCAGACAAGATGCGTCGTTCGTGGGTGAAGTAGCCCAAGATTTCGAGACCCCGCGCCAATGCTGGCACGTTATAGCGCGTTGTGTCGTCTTTTTGAGAGAAAGCGTCAGTGTCGTTCATGGGGCATCAATCTGGAGCAAGGGAAATCGTAGAGTGTGCCGCATCGAGCCAAGCATTAACTTCGCGCCAGGCTTGCAGTGCGCATAAATGCCCAGCGCCGGCCAGCAGCATGAATGGCGCTGTCATTGTTTGAGCAAGCGCTTGGCAAGCCGCTGGCGGCGTGATCACATCCTCCGCCCCGCAAGCGATGCGAATTGATGCGCTCGACTGCGCACGAAATAACTGTAAATCGGCTGTTAAGCGTCCGCTACTGAGCATCTGCGTGGCCTGTGAATAGCCACCCACATTGAGTCGGCTCATCATGTGCTGCGCCAGCGCCAAATGCTCGGCCTGCGCTGCGCTACTGAGCAGGCGTGGTGAGCGCTGCCGCGCCATCTCGCTCATGCCCAATTGCTCCATTACTTGCAAGCGCTCGTTCTTTTTTGCTAACTGAACAGCCGGCATGGCATCGCCATAGCCTTGCGCGGGTGCCAGTAAACTCAGTGCAGCAACTCGATCTGGCTGCATCTTCGCTGCGCTGGCCGCCATCAGACAGCCCAACGAATGTCCGACCAGATGCACGCGGCTCATGCCCAATTGATCGAGCCATAACCACAGAAGCTTGGCATAGTCTTGCGCCAGCGGCTGACTCATCGGCAATGGGTTGGAGTCAGCATAACCGGGCGCATCCCAAGCCAACACATGTTGGCACAGATGCTGTAACTGCTGCACCCAGCTACCCGAGCCTGAGCCAATGCCATGCAACAAATAATGGGCACGCCTGTGCTGTCTGCTC
>JAAUOI010000042.1 GCA_012036375.1 Allobrachymonas sp.
CAAAATAAACCGACCACCACCAACTGATGAGCAGCGCAATCACTGTCACCGCAAAAATTGCAAAGGTGTATTCGCCAGTGAGCGATTTGGCAATACCGATCGGCAAAAAGCCTACAGCCGTAATTAAAGTGCCAGTGAGCATCGGCATGGCAGTGAGGTCGTAGGCAAAAGTAGCGGCGCGAACTGCTGTGTAGCCCTCTTCCATTTTGCGCACCATCATCTCTACTGCAATGATCGCGTCGTCAACAAGTAAGCCGAGTGCGATGATGAGCGAGCCCAGCGAGATTTTGTGTAAGCCGAGGCCGAAATACCACATGGCCAAAAACGTTACTGCCAGCACCAAGGGAATCGTAATCCCCACCACCAAACCGGGACGCATATCCAGGTAATAGCGTTTGAGCAATGGCACATGATTGCCACGGCTGTGAAAGCCCAAAGCAATAAAACTCACAGCGAGCACGATCACCACTGCTTCAATGAGCACCGCCACAAATTCATTCACCGATTTAGCCACCGCCTTGGGCTGATCTTGAATTTGATCAAGCTCAGCGCCAATTGGCAAGGTTTTTTCAATGCGGTCTGTAGCGGTTTTCAGTGCTTTGCCTAATGCAATGATGTCGCCTCCTTTGGCCATGGATACGCCGAGCACAATCACTTCTTGGCTCGTGATATTGCCTTTCGCATCCCGCGCCGTGCTGCGCACCTTCACTTGCGCAGGATCAATATAGCCGCGCCGAATATCAGCAATATCGCCGAGGCGAATTTGCGCCGCGCCCGCGCCGCTGGCGAGATTGCCCCCCGCGCCGCCACGAATTGGCATGGCTTTGAGCTGCTCCAGATCGTTGAATTGCCCACCTACGCGCACTTGCAAGACATCTTGCGGTGTCGTCAGCACGCCAGCTGGCTCCACGGCATTTTGCGCATTGAGCTGGCCGATCACGCTGTTTAAATCCAGCCCCAATTGCGCCAAGCGTTTTTGCGAAATCTCCACATACAGCTTTTCATCTTGCTGGCCGAACAACTCCACTTTCGACACATCTTTCACGCGCAAGAGCTGCTGGCGCACGCCATCGGCAAACTCTTTGGCCTGAGCAGGGCTAAAGCCGTCCGTTTTGAGCGCATACATCACCCCAAACACATCGCCAAACTCATCGTTGAAAAACGGCCCTACAACTCCAGGCGGCAGCGTGCCGCGTATATCACCTACCTTCTTGCGCACGCTGTACCAAATTTGTGGCACATCTTTGGGCGGGCCGTTGTCTTTCACCTGAAAAATAATCAGCGCTTCGCCCGGTTTGGCATACGAGCGAATCTTGTCTGCCAGCGGCACTTCTTGCAGCGTTTTCTCAATCTTGTCGAGCACTTGCTCGCTCACCTGCTGCGCCGTAGCGCCTGGGTAGAACAGCCGAATCGCCATCACGCGAAAGGTGAACGGCGGATCTTCATCCTGGCCAAGCTGGAAATAGCTGGCAGCGCCCAAGAGCATGAGCACCACCATCAAATAGCGCGTCAGCGCCGGATGGTCAATCGCCCATTTGGAGAGGTTGAAACGCGAAGTGGTGGCTGTATCGGCGTAGTTGTTTGTCATCACACGCTCACTTAGCTTGCGTTGCTGATGCGTTTGTCACTACTGATTTCGTAGCACCTTGCGCAGTATTCTTGCCGGCAATCTGCGTTTTTTCATTAAAAATCGTGACCTTCAGGCCCGGTGAGAGCACATGAATGCCAGCGCTCACGATTTGGTCGCCCGCTTTCAAGCCAGAAGCGATCACCGCTTCATTACCATCGGCTGTGGCCACTTGCACGGAGATCGGGTTCACCGTCATCGCCGCTGCATCGAGCTTCCACACCTGCGTTGCACCTTGCACGTTTTGCATCAGGCTACTGGTAGGCAGTTTGATGACTGGTGCAGTGACTTGTGTTGCGCTGGGCTTCACATACACTGTGGCGCCAAGTGGCCATTGAGCCGAGGCGTCTATGGCGATTTTTGCCTGATAAGTGCGCGTGAGCGGATCGGCGCTGGCTGCCAGCTCGCGGATTTTCCAACCAGCGGCGCAGCATCGCCCGCTTGAGTCACTTGGCTGGTATCTGCCCAGCGCCGCACCGTCAAGGCCGTGCCAAGCGCGGCACCAGCGATTCTGTCTTCCGGCACACTAAACACCACATCGCGTGGCCCATCTAGCGCCACGCGCACCACAGGGCTGCCTGCCGAGACGACTTGCCCCTCCTCCGCATCAACCGCAGTGACAATGCCACTCATATCCGCCACCAAATTTGCGTAGCCCACTTGATTGCCGCTATTGGACAACTGTGCCTGCGCTTGATTGACTTGCGCTTCAGCTGCTCTCAAAGTCGCTTCGCGCCGTTCCAACTCTGCTGCGCTGATGAAGTTTTGATCTTTGAGACCTTGGAAGCGCTTGAAATCTGCCGCAGCCAAATCACGGTTCGTCACCGCAGCAGCCAAGGCCGCGCGGGCTGCATCTGCGCCCAGCTTGTAATCCTGCGGATCGAGCTGGGCGAGGATTTGCCCCTTTTTCACTCGCTGGCCAACCTGCGCTTGGCGCTTAATGATCTTGCCCGCCACGCGAAAGCCGAGCCGAGATTCCACCCGCGCCCGAACCTCGCCCGAATACTCTTGACTCGCCGTTAAGCCACTCGCCCCCACGGTGAAAATCTTCACCGCCCGAATCGGCTCGGGCGCTGGCTCGTGTTTGGAACAGGCGACCAGCATTGCAGCCAAGCTCATAGTCGCTATCAAATAAAGAGCATTCGACGCATATTTTTTGCCGGCTAGAAGACTATTTTGCATAAAAATTCACCTGTCTTTGAAACTACAAAAACTCAAGAGTATAAAAAAGAAATAGTTAATGACTGACTGGTTAGTAATTTAACTGAAACTCGCAATACTGTCAATTCAAGCGTGGATTGACCATTGATCGAGCTGAGGTTGTTGTGTTTACCCGCTGTACAGTGCCCTGCCGATGCGTCAGCCGCAAGGCTTCGCAGACTGGCACGCACCATTGAGCCATTAGACTGTGGCTTTCCTTGTTCATCCCTCTGATCTTATGAAAATCATCATCACTGGCGGCGCTGGCTTTGTAGGATCGCTCCTAGCACGCACCCTGCTCGCGCAAGGCTCGCTTGCAATACGCGGTGCAGTGCCTCAAGCCATCACCCAAATCGTCCTCGCAGATCGCATCGCTGCCCCCGCTGATTTGGCGCAAGACGCTCGCATTGCCAGCGAAGTGGGCGATTTGCTGGATCAACTCGCCACAGGCGCATCCAATCTTCTTGCCCGCCACAGCGATGCGCAGCTTATCTTTCACATGGCCGCCGCAGTGAGCGGAGAATGCGAAGCGAATTTTGATTTGGGTATGCGCAGCAACTATGCCGCCACACATGCGCTGCTCGAATCCTGCCGCGCCCTGGGGACTCGGCCAACCGTGTTTTTCGCCAGCTCCATCGCCGTCTTTGGCCGCACAGTTCATCACAGCTTCCCCGATGAAATTGTAGACACTACCCTGCCCACGCCACAGACCAGCTATGGCATTCAAAAACTCATCGGCGAGCAGCTCATGGCCGATTACGCCCGCAAAGGTTTTATCTACGCTCGCAGCGCCCGCTTGGCCACGGTGAGCGTGCGCGGCGGCAAGCCCAATGGCGCGGCCTCGGGCTTTTTCAGCGGCATGATCCGCGAGCCTCTGAAGGGCATAGAAAGCGTGATCCCGGTCTCGCCTGAAACCGTCCATTCCCTCGCATCTCCGGCCAACACCGTGCGAGGCATCATCGCCTGCGCCCAAAGCTCGGATGAAGCATGGGGGCCACTGACTGCGCTGAACCTGCCTGCTCTGCCCATGACCGTGTGCGAAATGGCCGAGGGCTTGAAGCGCATTGCAGGCGAAAAAACGCATGCCTTGCTCAGCTGGCAAATCGATCCCGCGATTGAACGCATCGTGAGCGGCTGGCCCACCCGCATGCTGAGCCCGCGCGCCCAAGCCATGGGCATGAAGCCCAACGCGAGCTTTGATGAGATCGTGCGCGAACATATCGCGCAATACCATCCTGAAATCGCAATTTGACGGTCTGCTCACCGCGCCAAGCGTGAACGCGCATCCACGGGCTAGCCCTAGGCTGATTTTTCCCTAGACGCGCTAAACTGGTTTTTTGATTTTTTTTGGAGACTTCTCATGCAACTGACTCGCCGCCTTTCCACCGTTTTCCTAGCAGCCGCAGCTGCTGCGGGCTTCATGTCTGCTGCACAGGCGCAAACCACCATGCGCATCAGCATCTCGGTGGCGCAAAACTCGCACCAAGGCGTGGCGATTGACACCTTCGCCCGCGAAGTGGAAAAGCGCACTGCGGGTCGCTACAAGATTCAAACGTTTTATTCCGGCGCATTAGGCGGCGAGCGTGAAAGCATTGAAGCCGTGCAACTCGGCACACAAGAATTGACCTTCACGTCCACCGGCCCCGTCCCTAATTTCGTGCCCAGCGCTCGTATTTTGGATATTCCTTTCCTATTCCGTGACAAAGCGCATGCCCGCGCTGTGCTCGATGGCCAGATTGGTCAAGACATGCTCAAAGAGTTCGAGCCCAAAGGCTTCAAAGCCTTGGCTTGGGGCGAAAACGGCGTGCGCCACATGACCAACAGCAAGCGCTCGGTCAATGCGCCTGATGATTTGAAGGGCCTCAAAATGCGCACGATGGAAAACCCCGTCCACGTCGCGGCCTACAAAGGCTTTGGCATCGTGACCACGCCCATGGCTTTCCCTGAAGTGTTCACCGCTTTACAGCAAGGCACTGTGGATGGCCAAGAAAATCCGCTGTCCGTCATCATGGCAGCCAAGTTTGATCAAGTGCAAAAGCATTTGTCGCTCACCGGCCATGTGTATTCGCCAGCGATTTTCCTCATGAGCAAAGGTGCGTTTGACAAGCTTTCTGCTGCTGACAAAACAGCTTTCCTCGAAGCGGCTAAAGAAGGGGCGAAAGTTGGCCGCGCCCGTGTGGATGAAGACGACAGCAAAGGCGTGGCCGAGCTGCGCAGCAAAGGCATGACGGTGATAGAGAATGTGGACAAGTCCAAATTCATCGCCGCGCTCGCACCTGTGAATGCAGAATTTGAAAAGCAATTTGGCAAAGCCAATATCGACAAGATTCGTGCGGTGAAATAAACCCTGATCGAGTAGCGATTGCTATGCAATAAATAGCACTTCGCGCAATCAATACGCCGGCAAACACCTGTTTTCGGCGTATTTTTCATTCCAAAAGGCTTAAAAACACATGAAAACCGCCTTCCTGAAATTTGAGAGCTTCACCACCCGCTTGGCCATGTTCACCGCCTGCGTGATGATGGCGATTGCGGCCAGCTTGGGGCTGTTTCAAATCATCACGCGCTTTATTTGGAGCGGCCTGCGGAGTGGACGGAGGTGCTGATTCGCTTTTCGCTGATTTGGATGGTGTTCATGGGCATTGCAGCCGCTTTTCGCCAAGGCGCGATGGTGAGCGTGGATGTGCTTTACCGCTGGAGCCCGCCGGGGATCAGGCGCGTGTTGGATTACGTCGTGACGATTGCAGCGCTAGCATTGCTCACGGTGATTCTTTGGTGGGGCTGGGATTATGCGAATCGCGGCAAGGTGCAAAGCGTGATTGGCTTGGAAGATGTGAGCATGTTTTGGGCTTACCTTGCGCTGCCCGTGGGCGCGGTGTTTAGCATGATTGGCGTGGTGGGGAATTTGCTCGATCCACAGCGCTTGGAATTGGAGACGGCGCAATGAGCACCGCAATGATTATTTCGATGGTGTTGTGCTTTGCGCTCACCATTTCTGTGGCCGTCTCGATTGGCTTGTCGTCGATCATCGGCATTCAAATGAGCAATGCCAACATGCTGATTTCGGTCAAGGAGATGTTCTCCTCGATCAACAAATTTCCGCTGGCAGCGATTCCGTTTTTCATCCTCGCGGGCAACATCATGGAAACCGGCGGCATCTCGCGGCGCTTGGTGGAGTTTGCGAAATCCATCGTCGGCGGCGTGCAAGGCGGCTTGCCGATGACTTGCGTGCTCACTTGCATGATTTTTGCAGCCGTCTCGGGCTCATCCGTGGCCACCACGTTTGCCATTGGCGCCATCTTGATTCCCGCCCTCATCAAGCATGGCTACCCCACGCCCTATGCCGCCGCGCTACCAAGCCACCAGCGCCGAGCTCGGCGTGATCATTCCGCCCAGCATTCCGATGATTTTATATGGCGTGAGCGCGGAGGTGTCGATTGGCGAATTGTTCATCGCAGGCTTCGGCCCCGGCCTCTTGATTGGCGGCGCATTGATGCTCTTCGTTTACGTTTATTGCCGCATCAAAGGCTATGGCAAAAACGATGGCGATGACCGCCTGAGTTTTGGCAGAGCCACTTGGCAAGCCGGCTGGGCGCTGATGATGCCCATCATCATCTTGGGCGGCATCTATGGTGGGATTTTCACACCGACTGAAGCATCAGCAGTCGCTGTGTTTTATGCGCTCATCGTGGGCATGGTGATTTACCGCGAAATCAAATTCAGCGATTTGTACCGCATCTTGAAAAAATCCGTGATCTCCAGCTCCGTGATCATGTTCATCATTGCGAATGCTGGACTTTTCGCTTTCCTCATCACACGCGCCGGCGTGCCGGATGCGATTGGCCAGTATTTGAAAGAAGTGCTGCAAAGCCCCGCGCTGTTTTTGATCGGCGTGAATGCTGCGCTCTTTTTTATCGGCATGTTCATCGAAACCAGCGCGGCCATCATCGTGCTCGCGCCCATACTCGCGCCAGTGGCGATTCACTTTGGTGTGGATCCCGTGCATTTTGGTTTGATCATGGTAGTGAATTTGGCGCTGGGCATGATCACTCCGCCCTTCGGCGTGAACTTGTTTGCCGCCTGCACAGTGGCGAAAATTTCGCTGGATCGCATCATCCCGTATCTGCTGCCCTTCGTGCTCGTGATTTTGGGCTGCTTGATGCTGATCACCTATATTCCGCCGATCAGCCTGACGCTGCGCGATTTAGTCTACAAATAATCACTCATTATTTCATAGCACTCCACGCAGATTCTATGCCGGCAATCCACTGATTTCGCTTCAAAAATGACCTCTGCAATCCAATCCACCACCCCGCTTCACATCGACATCGTGAGCGACATCGTCTGCCCTTGGTGCTACATCGGCAAGCGCCGTTTAGAACAAGCGCTTGCCTTGTTTGCCCAGCAGCACCCCGAGCAAGCTGCGCCTGCCCTGCGCTGGCTTCCCTTTCAGCTCAACCCCGATATGCCCGCGCAAGGCATGAGCCGCTCAGATTATTTACTGCGCAAGTTTGGCCAGGCTGATGGTGGTGATCGTTATGCGCATGTGAAGGCCGAAGGGCTGAAAGAAAATTTGCCGTTCGCCTTGGATCGCGTACAGCGCATGCCCAACACGCTCAAGTCGCATGCTTTGGTGGCTGCGGCCTACGAATTCGGTGTGCAGCCCCAAATCAAAGAAGCCCTGATGCACGCCTTCTTCATGGATGGCATCGACATGACGGACGACCAGCAATTGATCGCCGTCGCGCAATCAGCAGGCATGCCCGCAGAGGCCGCAAACGCCGTTTTGCAAGACACAGCCGCCCACCAAGACATCGCCGCCCAAGACGCCGAGCTGCGCCGCATTGGCATCAACGGCGTACCTTTCTTCATCATCAACCGCCAATACGGCATCTCAGGTGCGCAGCCGCCCGAAGCATTGTTGGCGGCGATGGAGCAGGCGATTAAGGAGCCCACTTCCCGCTAGCACGTCTGCGAATCATTCAATTCGACGCTATTTAATTCATAGCAATCCGCGCACATTCCATGCCGGCTAGAAGCCAAAATCGCTTAAAAAAGACTGCCTGACACACTCGAAGCCCTCAGCGCCACGAGTTTCTTCACATCCGCAATCACGCGCCCCATTTGCGCTTTGCGCACCTCTGCGTGGTCGCGGCGATACAGCTTCATGCTCGGGTACCACGGGCTGTCAGAGCGCTCCAAGAGCCAGCGCCAATCGGGATTCGGTGGGAGGATGACCACGTGGTTTATTCAAGGCAGCGGCCAGGTGAATCACAGCGCTGTCGATGCTGACGATCACATCAAGGTTGTCGATCATGGCGGCGCTGTCGGTGAAGTCTGTCCATTCAGCGGTGAAATCAACGAGCTGCTCGGCGCTTGGCTTCATGTCGGAATACACGCCACCATCGCTTTTTGCAAGCTGAAGCACTGCACACCGGCCATCTCCAAGAGCGGCTTGAATTCAGAAAGCGCCATGGAGCGATTGTGATGATTCGCATGGATGTAATGCCCTGCCCAAGCGATACCCACTTTGAGCTTGCCATCCCACTTGGAGAGTTTGTCTTTCCAAGCGGCGCTTTTGTCCTGTGGCGCATGCAAATAAGGCGTTTCAGCAGGAATATTGCCCAGATGCGTGCGGTAGTGCAGTGGCAATTCGAGCAGCGCCACGTGGTAGTCAGCCTCGATGTTCAAATTGGGTTTCAAGCAAATCACGCCGCTCATGCTCTCCACCAGCGGGATCAGTTCAGGCTGAATCACGCAAAACACGGTGGCGCCATCGGCCTGCAAGACTTTGGCGTAGCGCACAAAGTTGATCACATCGCCCAAGCCCTGCTCGGCATAGATCACTACGCGCTTGCCTGCCACGGGCTGCTGCGCGGGGCCTTTCCATTCAAGCTCGGGGCGGAAGAAGGCCGGGCGCGTCATGCGGTCAGTATCTGACCAGCGGCGTTCATACACTGCCCAACCCTCTTCGAATTTGCCTGCGAGCAGCAGCAGCAAGGCTAAATCGATGATGGCAATTGGGAAATCGGGCTTCAACTCCAGCGCACGGCGCAATTGCGCTTCGGCCTCCTGCAAACGGTTCAGATGCAGCAGCGCTGTGCCATAAATGCGCACGGCATACGGATGATTCGGGTCGATACGAACAGCCTCCTGCGCATGATGCAGCGAGCCTTGGTAATCAGCCAAGCGCCAAAGTACGCCAGCCAAATCCACATGCGCTTCGAGAAAATCAGGATTGATGGCAATCGCCTCTTTGTAGCGCTGCACACTGCCTGGCAGATCGTGTGTGTGCTCCATGCAAAAGCCGTAGTGCAGCAGCGTTTTGGGGTCTTTGCTGTCGAGCATCAGCAAATCGGGATAGATCTTTGCGCCATCGGCATAGCGCTTGCGGTTCAAATAGTATTCAGCCAGCGCCTCCACCATTTGCTTGGATTCAGGATTGGCCGCCACGCCAGAGCGCAGCGCAGGCTCTAATTCCGCTTCGCGCTTTTGGCTGGCCAAAAGCTGCGCCAATTGAATCCACAGCGGAGGATGATTCGGTGCCACGCGGCAGGCATCTGAGACCCAAGCGCTCGCACTCCAGCCATCGTTCATGGCAAGGTAGGCTTGCGCAATCGCCAAGCGCGTATCCACAGCCAGCGGATTGAGACGCAGGGCATTGCTGAATTTGCCAAATGCCTCATGCGGGCGGTTCAGGCGCAGTAAGGTGATACCGAAGCGATGGGCGATGGCCGGATTGTTGGGTTGCTGTTGTTCAGCGCTGGCAACGAGTTGCAAAGCCTCTTGCAATGCGCCCACTTGCAAGGCGTGATCGATTTGTTGTTCTGGGGTGGTGACGACGTAGGACATGTTTCTAGTGTAATTAAGTGCTTTTGCGTCTTTGAATATAAAACCGCAAATAAATGACTCTATAGTCAATAGCAATCAAGCCCATTGAACTTTTTCTTTAGCACTCACTCACAGAGAGTGCTAATATTCAACCTATGCCAGTGAAAACCCGCACTTTTAGCGCAGTCGCTGGCAGCATATGAAAGAAATAGGAGTTCTAGTCATGTCTGGAGCCTTAACACTCGCCAATCGCAACTGGGCTGTCGCCCCCGTGATGCCTTCTTTGGGCAATTTGGATGCTTACATCAGCGCCGCCAATCGCATGCCTTTGCTCACTTTAGAGGAAGAGCAGCATTACGCCAAGCAATGGCGCGATGCACAAAACATGGATGCTGCAGGTCGCTTAGTCATGTCGCACCTGCGCCTCGTGATCGCCACGGCGCGCCAGTATCTTGGCTACGGCCTGCCTCACGCCGATTTGATTCAAGAGGGCAATGTGGGCTTGATGAAAGCCGTCAAACGCTTTGACCCCGACCAAGGCGTGCGCCTTGTAAGCTATGCGTTGCACTGGATCAAAGCCGAGATTCACGAATACATTTTGAAGAATTTCCGTCTTGTGAAAGTCGCCACAACCAAGGCGCAGCGCAAGCTGTTTTTCAACCTGCGCTCGATGAAACAAGGCTTCAAACACGATGCAGCCGAGGCCGAAGGCGGCATGACGCACCGCGACGCTTTGAACAGCAAAGAAATCGACACCGTTGCTCGCACACTCAACGTCAAGCGCGAAGAGGTCATCGAGATGGAAGCGCGCTTTGCCGGCGGCGATGTGTTGCTTGACCCTACGCCGACCGAAGGTGAAGATGGCGATCAAGCGTTTGGCCCGATTGCATACCTTTCAGACAGCTCGATGGAGCCCACAGCGCAACTCGAAGCCCGCGAGCGCGATCACTTGGCCGGCGACGGTGTGTTGTCGGCCTTGGAGCAGCTCGATCCACGCAGCCGCCGCATCATTGAAGAGCGCTGGCTCAAAGTCAATGACAATGGCTCAGGCGGCCTGACGCTGCATGATTTGGCTGCTGAATATGGCGTCAGCGCCGAACGTATTCGCCAAATTGAAGTGGCGGCGATGAAGAAAATGAAGAAGCTACTGCTGCCACAGTAATTTGTAGCTGTTCGCCCTTAAGAATCCCACTCTTCCAAGCTTGGGCGCAAACAGGAACAATTTCACGCTTGTGTCAATTCTGTTGCTGCGAAGAGGCGGTGTAGATGCGAATCAATAAGTCACATCAAGTTACAAATAGTATGATGAAGGCTTCACAAATTCGCAATACACCGCAGGCATGCAGCGTCGGGCAAAACACTTCAGATTAGTCAACACAACAAGCGCGTGGTTTTCCATGCGTTGGGTGCTTTGCCTCGCGCTGTTGGCGGGTCTGTCCTTTTTGCCTTGGCCCAAACAGATTCATCCCTAACGCCAGCCAGCCATGGGTCTGCGCCTGCGGTCAACAGCCCTGTGCTACAGATGCTGCAAATGCCCACCACCCTGCTCTTGGATGATCGGGTGCAGCAAGCGACGCTTGATGTTGCCGCCCAATTCTTTGTGGATACCGACTCACAGGCCAGTATTCAAAATTTGGTTGCACGCGCCTCGGCTGGGGTAAATCTTTTCCAAACATTTCGCGCCTCAAACAAACACCTAACTGATGGCAAAGTGCTGTGGGTTCGTTTTGATGCGCAGATGCTCGACACGCGTTCGCGCTGGCTGCTCGAAGTCGATGCCACCTATTTGGATGAGGTTCAACTCGTTTGGCAAAGCGCGCCTAACCAATGGATGATGATCAAAGCAGGTGATCGCGTCCCGCGTGCACAATGGCCTCTGCGCACACGAGTGCCCGTGTTTGAGTTGCTGCCTGATCTAAGCCGTCCAGGGCAAATCGTCACTTATTACTTACGCATCGAGAATTCGCGTTCGCCTGTGTCTTTGCCTCTAACGGTGTACCGCGACTCAGAACTGGTCGCGCAAGAACAGCAAAAAATTCTGCTACTTGGCGTGATGTTGGGCATGGTAGGTTTGGTGCTTGCTGCAGGTTTGCTGATTGCGATCACGCAACGCGAGATCGCCTTTGCTGCCTATGTGGGTTACAGTTTATCGCTAGGTTTTTACATGCTCACCAGCGTTGGTTTGAGCGCGATGTATTTGTGGCCAAATTCAACTGTGTTGGCTGATCGTATGGGCTACGTCACTGCGGGCATCACCTGCGCTTTAGGTCCTTGGTTCGTCAGCATGATCGTCAACCCTATCCACCGGCGCAATTTGCTCACCTCGTTGGCGTTGGCGCAGGCGGCATTTGCGATTGCAGTGACAATCATGGAAGCATTCATGCCAAACCTGCTGACGTATAGGCTCATCAACTTGACTGCATTCTCTGCTATTGTGGTTGTGTATTTGTTGGTCGCATCAGCTTGGCAGCGAGGCGATTTAATGACGCGGTGGATCGCTCTGAGCTTTGCACCCGTTGCGCTGGCTGCAGTACCTTTGATCTTGCGCAATCTTGCCATGATCCCCAATAGTTGGTTCACGCAATACGTTGTGCTCATTGCGAGCGCAATTGAAATTCCATGCCTTCTGTACGCGCTGCTCATGCGCAACAGCCAACGCCGCGAAAGCCGTGCACGAGCACTTGGCCTGCCTACTCATGACGCATTCACGGGTCTACCCAATATGCGTACATTCCTAGATGCCTTGCATGGCAGCATGACGCGCGCCAATCGCTTCAAACACGCATATGGTTTGATCGCCATTGATCTAACGAACCACGCTTGGTTTAACAAGGAGCACGGCCAAGATGTCGCCAGCAAAGCGCTGATACTGGCATCTACCCGACTGCAAGAAATTGCTCGCGATGTTGATTGCATCACGCGCATGGATGAAAATCAATTTGTCATGCTTGTCGAGGGTCAGTGCAGCGCCTCTTTGATGACCAAAATGGCTGCCCGGATCGTGGCGACCGGCCTCAAGCCCAGTGATGTTCTTCCTGTGGGATCGAACCTGAAGTTCCAACTGACATGCGCTTTGATGCCCACGGCCACCCCACAAACCACGGGTGAAGATGCGAGCGCACAACTCGGCTGGCTCATTTCACAAACTGAAACTGCACGTCGTGAGCCCTACAAAAGCATCCGAACTCTTGGTTTTTGATACGGGCTATAATAGAAGGCTTTCCCTTGCTGCACCGGCTCTTGACGCGCTGGGTAGCTTTCAACCTCAATGGTTCAATCCTGAAGGAGTATTTATGCGTCATTATGAAATTGTGCTTTTGATCCATCCCGATCAGAGCGAGCAAGTTCCAGCCATGCTGGAGCGCTACAAAGGCATGGTCACCACTGGCGGCGGCAAGATCCACCGCGTGGAAGACTGGGGTCGTCGCCAACTGGCCTATCAAATCAACAAACTGTCCAAAGCGCATTACCTGTGCGTGAACTTGGAAGCCGATCAAGCCGTCATGGCCGAGCTGGAGCATGCCTTCAAGTTCAACGATGCCGTGCTGCGTCACCTTACTGTGCTTAAGAAGAAAGCCGAAACCGCGCCTTCTTCCATGATGAAGCAAGTCGAGCGTGAAGAAGCACGCAAGGCCCAGCAAGAGCAATACGCAGCGGCTGCTTAAGCACGATCTTTGCCTTGAGGAGATTTTGAACACTCTAAATTCTTTTTTGCTTACCGCTTGTATCGCTGAAATTTCTCAGCAGCGATTTACACCAGCGGGCATACCAGCACTTGATCTACAACTCGAACACGAGTCGGAGCAAATTGAAGCTGGCAGCAGCAGAAAGTGAAATTGACCCTTCGCGCAGTTGCTCTTGGAGCAATGGCAGAAAGCTTGAAAAAAGCAGCGATTGGCAAACAGATAAAGTTCAAAGGATTTCTCACAGCCGGTAAAAACGGCAAAGGCAGCGTGTTTCACATCACAGATATTGAATATTCAGATTAATTTTTAAGCTAGGAAATCATCATGGCTTTCGGTAAAAAACCTTTCGACAAAAATAAAAAGCGCCCTGCGGCTAACCCGCTGTTCAAGCGCAAGCGCTTCTGCCGCTTCACTGTCACCGGCGTTGAAGAAATCGACTACAAGGACATCGATGTCTTGCGCGATTTCATTGCAGAAAACGGCAAAATCACACCTGCCCGCTTGACTGGCACCCGCGCCATTTTCCAGCGCCAGCTCACCACCGCCATCAAGCGTGCCCGTTATTTGGCCATGGTGCCGTACAGCGATCAACATCGC
>JAAUOI010000043.1 GCA_012036375.1 Allobrachymonas sp.
CATGGCGCGATATACCAATCTGTTGGTTTCATCAATGCGGCGTGACCAATAGCCCGAGAGATTGCCCACCAGCGGCTCGGGTTTGCCGATGCCTTCAAAGGGATCGCGGGCAGCCGCTTCGATCAATCGATTCATGCGCTTTAAGGTCTTGCGGTCTTGGCCATGCCCAAGGGGTATTGCTCCCACGCTTCGGCCACAATGCAGATGATGCGCATGACTGTCTGCTGTTTTGCTGGCTGCTTTCAGGCTTCAAGTAGCTTGCGGGGCTTGGCTTTGCCTGCTTTGTCTTGCGCGATAGCGTTGGCCAGCTTGGCTGTATTCGCTGGGTGGAGACAAGATGCAGGGTTTCCATCAGGCTTTGGTAATAGTCAAACGACATCACCACAGGATCCGCGCTATCTCGGCGATTATTGATAGTGATGAATTGGCAGTCTAAGACATCGTAAGCAATAGAGTTCTTTCAAAAGTGCATAAACCTATGTGCTGCTCAGGCGCAATTGATGCCTTGAGATTTGTTGGCGAACTTGTGCAGATGCCGTTCCACCCAGCGTGTTGCGAGCGTTGAGGCTGCCACGAAGGGACAAGACTTCGTACACATCTTTATCGACGCTTTTATGAAAGCTTTGGAAGGTATCCAAGGGCAAATCGGTCAAATCCATGCCGCGCTCACTGGCAAATTTCACGGCGTGTGCCACGACTTCATGCGCATCGCGGAAGGGCAGGCCTTTTTTTACCAAGTAATCAGCCAGATCGGTGGCGGTAGCGTAGCCTCTTAGAGCGGCGCGTTCCATCGCCTCGGCATTGACCGTGATGCCGCCGGCGCGGCTGCCGTCGGCTTGGAGTTGCCCGCCCATCATCTCGGCGAAGATGCGCAACGTGTCTTTGAGCGTGTCCACGGTATCAAATAGCGGCTCTTTGTCTTCTTGGTTGTCTTTGTTGTAGGCCAAAGGCTGACCTTTCATCAACGTGATCAAGCCCATCAGATGGCCAACGACCCGCCCGGTTTTACCGCGAGCGAGTTCAGGCACATCGGGATTTTTCTTCTGCGGCATGATGGAGCTGCCGGTGGTGAAACGATCGGCGATTTTGATGAACGCAAAGTTTTGGCTCATCCACACGATCAGCTCTTCGCTCAAGCGACTGATGTGCACCATGATGAGCGAGGCGGCGGCGGTGAATTCGATGGCGAAATCGCGGTCGCTCACGGCATCCAAGCTGTTTTGGCAGACGCAGGCTTGGCCTCTTTCGTCCACCATGCCCAGTGTTTTGGCGACACGCTCGCGGTCCAGCGGATACGTCGTGCCGGCCAGCGCAGCGCTACCCAGAGGAAGATAGTTCACACGCTTGCGCACATCTTTCATGCGCTGTGCATCGCGGGCAAACATCTCCACATAAGCCAGCATATGATGCCCAAAGCTCACGGGCTGCGCGACTTGCAAGTGCGTGAAGCCGGGCAGGATCACATCGGCATGTTTCTCTGCCACAGACAGCAGCGAGCGTTGTAGCTCAGCAAGTAGCCCTTGAATAGCATCCATCTCGCCACGTAACCACAAGCGCACATCAGTGGCGACTTGATCATTGCGACTGCGGCCCGTGTGCAGGCGCTTGCCAGCATCGCCGACGAGTTGCGTGAGGCGCGCTTCGATGTTCAGATGCACATCTTCTAAATCCAGTTTCCATTCAAATGCTCCGCTCTCAATTTCAGAGCGTATCGTGGCCATTCCATGCCGGATAGATGCATGATCGGCTTCAGAAATGATGCTTTGCGCAGCCAGCATCTCAGCATGTGCAAGCGAGCCGGTGATGTCTGCTTCCCACAAGCGTTTATCAAAGAACACGCTGGCGGTGTAGCGCTTAACGAGATCGCTCATTGGCTCTGAAAAAAGCGCCGACCAGGCTTGGGATTTTTTATCGAGTTGGTTCATGGTGTGTAATTCAACATCCTGTCGGCCAACGTGGAAAGATGGTCAGGCAGGGGATACATGTGTTGGTATTGTTTGACTTGCTTACCAATCAAGCGCACGCGGTCTTCATAACTTAAGATGCCGCGCGGCTGCAAAAGCGGTTGATTCCACGCAGGAATATCGGTGCGCTGAAATTCAAAGGCGCAGCTCATACGCGGCGTGTTGCCCGCGCGAGGGCTGGCGTGTGAGCCCCAATGAAGCACGGCCTGATTCCAGACGAAGAAATCACCCGGATTTGCGGGCAAAGCACGCACATCGGGGTATTGGAATTTCCAATCTTTGTCTTGCGGTGTGCCATAAGTGGGGTCACGATCCGCAGGAACGATGTACATGCAACCATTCAAGGTGGTCGCTTGCGTGAGAGGAATCCAGGCCGTGACGCTGGTGGGTGAGCCGTCGGCTGCCAAGGCTTTGTAGCCTTTATCGCGATGCGGCTGCCAGCCAGATTCGGCCTTGGTGGGATCGACATGCCAAGCCCAAAAATCAGGCAGCATGGCGTAATGGGGGCCGAGCAAACCTTCAATGACTGGGTGCAGCTGATGCGCGAGCATCCACATTTCGTCGTAGAGAAAAGCAAAGACGGGCAGCAGCCCCAAGCCATTCAAGCGGGAAATGACATCCGTTACCGCAGCATAAGGCGTGTTCCATTGCGTTAAATTGCCTTGGAAATACCCCTCATGCTTGACCAAGCCTTGAACCGCTTGCAATATTTGGCCTTCAATCGCCGGCATCGGCGCTAGGTTGTACTGCGGCGATTGAATGTGCAATTGAGGCGCGAATTGCTGCCAAAAATTGCCTTGGAGCAGCGTATCAACGCTCAAGGCAGATGACGGAGTTGGGATAAGGGCTGGCATACTGTGAGTCAATGAACACCTTGATTTTATTCGCCTTCCTCCCGTGTGCTCTCAGCGCAGGCGTTGGCTCGGCAGCACGGCTTGCCGCATAGCTGGTGCAACAGCAGTTTTTTGGGCATCATTGAAGTTATGGAAACTCGCTTCGGCTCTTCGCAACTGGACACCCTGTCCACTCAGCCGCACATGCTCAAGCGTAAAGCTTTAGGGGATACCGCTGCGCAGTTGAATGCCTCATCGAAGACAACTTCAGTGTATGTGTTTGATGCCTGCCATGTCGGGGTGATTTTGCGTGCGGTGCTGGCGGTGCAGGGGCTGATCGCAGTGGGTGTGATGTTTGTCACTTCCGATGCTTTGACGTGGATTCGGCAATTGGCGGTGGTGACAGGCGGTGCTTTGCCCGCTACCTTACTGTGGCTCGTAGTGGCTTGTGCATTGAAGCGCCCGCTGCACCACCTGCCAATCTATGGCCAATGGACTGCTGGCATGGCGCTTGGTGCATTGGCAGGCTTGTACGGCTGCGGTATGCTGGCTTTCGTGGGCTTTGTTCAGCCCGCGCCTTGGTTGGCCAGCGCGATTGCTGGGTTGCTGATGGCGGCGGCCTTGGTGGCGGTGTTGCAATGGCGGGCTGAGAAACGCCGGCCGGCTAGCGCGGCAGCTCGCCTGACAGAGCTGCAATCGCGAATTCGGCCGCATTTTTTGTTTAACACGCTCAATAGCGCGATTGCCTTGGTGCGCGCTGAGCCTGCGCGAGCCGAGCAGATGTTGGAAGACTTGAGCGAGCTGTTTCGCAGCGCCTTGGAAGAGCAGGGCGATGCCACCACGCTACGCGAAGAAATTGCATTGGCGCAGCGTTATTTGGCGATTGAAGAGGTGCGCTTTGGTAGTCGCCTACGCATCACGTGGGCGATTGATCCGAGCACCTTGCAAGCCAAACTACCTCCGCTTCTGCTACAGCCCTTGGTTGAAAATGCGGTCAAACATGGCGTGGAGCCGAGCGCCAAAGGGGCGGATGTGAAAGTCAGCGCGGAGCGGCGAGGTAGCTCTGTTGTCATCAAAATTACCAACACTGCGCCAGCCGGTCAAGGCCAAGCTGGGCATGGTTTGGCATTAAAAAACGTCCAAGAACGGTTACGCTTGCTGCATGACGTGCAGGCGAGCTTTCGTTGCACGTGGGAAGGTAGTATTTATCAAGTTCGCATGGAGGTTCCTGCATGAGCGTGAATCAAGTTGCAAGCGTTCTAAATGTGATGGTGGTCGATGATGAGTCTCTGGCGCGCAGTCGCCTAAAAATCTTGTTGGCCGACTGCCCAGAACCACCTTGTCTCTTAGCCGCCGAAGCCGACGATGCCATGCAAGCAATGGCACTGCTGCGCAGCTTGACGGTTGATGTGGTCCTGCTGGATATTCATATGCCGGGCGCTAATGGCTTGCAACTCGCACGAGAGCTGCGCAGCATTCGCCCCGAGCTTGCGATTATTTTTGTGACCGCGCACGCCGAACATGCTGTTGAAGCCTTTGATTTGGACGTGACGGATTATTTGACCAAGCCTGTACGCGCTGAGCGGCTGCAAAAAGCCCTGCTTAAAGTGCTATCAAATAAAGAGCATTTAGCGCAGATATATAGCCGGCAAACCCCTGAATTGGCTGAAAAATTCATCATCATTCAAGACCGTGGACGAACAGAGCGCGTACCGCTTGCGGATGTGTTGTATTTCAAAGCGGAGCTGAAATACGTGACCGTGCGCACCTCGGGGCGCAGTTTTATTTTGGACGGCTCTCTTGCCGAGCTAGAAACCCAATACGGCGATGAATACTTGCGAATCCATCGTAATACCTTGGTCGCTCGGCGAGAGATGCGAACGCTCGAGCGCTATGTGGGCGCAGCGGATGACGACGATGGCGAAATTTTAGAAGGCTGGGCCGTGCGCCTGCGCCGCTGCGATGAAGCGCTCTTAGTGTCGCGTAGACAACTGGCCAGTGTGCGGGCGGTGATTGCAAAGGCTTAAAACTTAAGTCTGCTGACTAACGATCAATATCTGCTCTCGCAGCCACTGATGTGCCTTGTGCGCATGCGTACGCTCATGCCAGAGCATACTCACTGAAAAACCTTCGATAGGCAATGGTGGTTTTAGCACAAGGAGGCGATCTTGCCGGTCATGAACCAAGCGTTCTGGAACGAGTGCTACTTTATCGCTGCGCTCGATCATCTCAGGCACCCAGAGGAATGAAGCAGCCGAGACGGGCACTCGCCGTTTTTTGCCATGCGCGGCAAGCGCCGTATCGGTTGCACCCGTAAAGCCGCCGCGCGCGGAGAAACCACCACATGCTCAAGGCTGGCGAGCAAATCGAGCGTCATGTTCTTCTTCACCTTGGGATGCCCTTTACGCACGATGCAGGCATAGCGCTCATCCCACAGATGGCGCGAGCGCAAGCTTGCAGGGGCATTGCGTGGATTCATCACAGCAAGATCAATGTCGCCTGCTTGCATTTGGCGCTCTAGCGCCAGCCCATCGAGCTTGTGGAGTGCGATGCGGATGCCGGGCGCGAGCTTTTGCACATGCGTGATGTAACGCATAAATAGCGCATATTCCACGTAATCCGAGCCAGCGAGATGCAAGGTCATCTTGGCTTTGGAGGGCTCGAAATCCAAAGTCTGCGTGATCACCTCGCGCACTTGATCCAGCGCTCTGCGCAGCGGCGCTTGCAACTCCAAGCCCAAAGCCGTGGGCTGCATGCCGCGCTGAATCGGCGTGAGCAGTGGATCACCAAACACGGCGCGAAGCCTAGCGAGCTGGCTGCTGAGCGCAGGCTGACTGATATGCAGCCGCTGGGCAGCGCGCGTGACGTTACCCTCAGCCAGCAGTGCATCGAGCGCTTGCAACAGATTCAAATCAAGCCGCGCTGCCAGCGCCTCCAGCTTGGGCACAGAACGCGTGGGAATCTTTTTGGTATTCATAATTTGAATAGTAAATCATAAATTATTTGATTTCACTTATTACTTACAGAAGCACACACTTGCGGCATCGCTTCAATTCATGCGATGTCATGCAGTTTTAAAGAAAGGACGCATCATGAAATTCACCACCGCTTTCAACACCATCGCTCTGGCCACCACATTGGCTTTCGGCAGCTTCCAAGCCCAAGCGCAGACCGCGCCAGCATCAGCGCCGGCGGCGATCAGCCAAGCTGCGAACACCGTGGTTTGGAATCAAACCGCTTTCAAGAAAGAGTTCATCACCGTCAACGGCGCACGCCTGAATGTCTTGTCCGCTGGCAAAGGAGAGGCAGTCGTGCTCTTGCATGGTTATCCACAATCAAGCCATATTTGGCGCTACGTTGCACCTGAACTGGCGAAAAAATACACCGTGATCGTGCCTGATTTACGCGGCTATGGTGAATCAGAGATCACCGCAGATGGGTATGACATGCTCAATGTGGGCCAAGACATTCGCGCTTTGGTCAAACACTTTGGCTTTAACAAGGCGCGGGTCGTCGGCCATGACTGGGGTGGCGCAGTGGGCTATTCGTATGCCGCGCAGTTTCGTGATGAGGTCACGCATTTCGCCTTCCTAGAAAGCGCCTTGGTCGGCGCGGGCTTTGAGCAATTGTGGAATTTCGCCTCACCCAACCCTGGCTTTACCTTCCTGCCCTTTTTGCTGATGGGCGACATCACACAGGATTTGATGCAAGGCAAAGAAGAAGCTTATCTGCGCCATTTGTGGAACAGTTTTACCGGCGACAAAACTGCGCTGCCTTTTAGCGACTGGCAACCTTATGTGAAAGCCATGCAGCGCCCACAAGGCGCGATTGGCGGCGCACAATACTACCGCGCCGCTTACATCAGCATGCCGCAAATCCAAAAGCTCAATCAAACCAAGCTGAGCATTCCTGTGCTCTCTATTGCGGGTGAAAAATCCATTGGCGCATTCCAAGAAAACTTTGTGCGCAACTTTGCAAGCAATGTGTCGGAGTTCATCGTTCTGCCCGGCGCGGGCCACTTTGTAGCGGAAGAGCGCCCTGAGCAAGTGACTCGCGCTTTGAGCAACTTCCTCGCTCGCTAATTCATACTCGCTTGAACAGGAGTTCGCCATGACCAACCCAGCAGCATCTCTCAAACCCCTGCAACCCCTCATGCTCGGCAACCTCGTGGTGGGCTCAGGCTCACTCGTGATCGCTGGCATTTTGCAGCCGATCAGCCAAGAGCTGCAAGTCAGCGTGGCGCAGGTGGGGCAATTGAGCAGCGTCTATGCGCTGGCTTTTGCGATTGGTGCGCCTGCCATGTCGCTGTTGCTCAGCAACTGGTGTCGCAAACGTGTGCTCACGCTGGCTTTGCTGTTGTTTGCGGCGGCCAGCCTCTGGGGCGCAGTGGCGGGCAGCTACACCAGCTTGATTGCCAGTCGCGTGCTCGCAGGTGTCGCGGGCGCAATGTTCAGCCCGAATGCGGCGGCTGTGGCAGCGCTGCTCGTCTCGCCTGAACAGCGTGGGCGTGCGATTGCGACTGTTTTTGGTGGGTTCACCTTGGCCACGGTTTTAGGTGTGCCGCTGGGCACGTATCTTGGCCTGCATATCGGCTGGCGCGAAACGCTTGCTGTGATGGGCGCAGCCAGCTTGCTGATGACTGGCTTCTTGCACCTGCGTCTGCCCGGCAATTTTCACACCGCGCCCGTGAACTTGCGCAGTTGGCTGCAGCTCGGCAGCGATGTGCAAGTCGTGATGATGCTGGGCGTGAGCCTGCTGCAAATTGCGGGCACGTATGTGGTGTTCAGCTTTATGGGGCCATTTGTGATGCAAGGCATGAAAGCATCGGCAGATCAAGTGGCTTTGGTGATGCTGCTTTTTGGCGCAGCAGGCTTTGCAGGCAACTGGATCAGCGGGCGCGTGATTGATCGAGTTGGCTCAGCTCGCATGGCAGCGATCAATATCAGCCTTGTGATCATTGGATTGGTTTTGGTGGCGGTCAGCCCGAGCTTGGGCGCAAGCCAAGTGATATTCATGCTGCTCGGCATTGCGATTTGGGGCGGCGCTGTGTTTGCGATCAACACCGCGCAACAAACAAGGCTCGTACAACACGCCCCACAACTCGCCTCGTCTGCACTTCCTGCCAACTCATCTTTGCTTTTTGCTGGGCAGGCCTTGGGCGGCGCAGTAGGCGGCTACGCCTTGGCCAGCGGATTGAGTATGGCTGCTTTGCCATTGGTTGGCGCGGGTATGGCAATGCTGGCGCTTGGGGTTTCGTTGAGTGTGAGCCGCAAAGTCTCAAAATCAGCCGTTTGATATGGAAATGGCAGTTAACCGGCGTAACTATTGCGCGAGCAGCTATGAAATTAGTAGTAACTGTTTAAGCTGTTTGCATGGAGGCAATCACGCCACCGCCTAAACACACTTCACCGTCATAGAGCACCGCTGACTGCCCGGGCGTAACAGCCCATTGCGATTGCGGGAAGCGTAGTTCAAAGCCATCGCCCGTTGCAAAAAACTCGCAGGCGCTATCCGCCTGTCGATAGCGCGATTTGTTGCCGTAGCTGCCTGCTTGTGGCGCATGTCCTGCGCACCAGCTCACATCTTGCGCATGCAACTCTTTGGAAAGCAGCCAAGGATGTTCGTGGCCTTGCACGACCCATAGGGTGTTTTTTTCGATGTCTTTGCGGGCGACGTACCAAGGGCTGTGTTCACCCGCGCCACGCTGTGCGCCTTTGTCTTTCACACCGCCGATACCTAAGCCTTGGCGCTGGCCGAGGGTGTAAAAGCTCAAACCGACGTGCTTACCCACAGTGCGGCCAAAGTTCTTGGTATTGAGCTGCGTGCCATCTTTGATCGCGCCGGGCTCTTTGCTGATGTAGCGGTTTAAGAATTCGCGAAACGGGCGCTCTCCGATGAAGCAAATGCCCGTGGAATCTTTTTTCTTCGCATTAGGCAAGCCAATTTCCTCTGCGATGCGGCGCACCTCGGTTTTGTGTAGTTCGCCGACGGGAAATAAAGTTTTCGCGAGTTGCGCTTGATTCAAGCGATGCAGGAAATAGCTTTGGTCTTTATTCGGATCGAGGCCTTTGAGCAGTTCGTGCAAGCCCGTCGTTTCGTTCAATCGAACGCGAGCGTAATGCCCCGTGGCGATTTTTTCTGCGCCCACTTTCATCGCATGATCGAGAAAGCTCTTGAACTTGATTTCGGCGTTGCACAAAATATCGGGATTGGGCGTGCGCCCGGCTTGGTATTCGCGCAGAAATTCGCTGAACACGCGGTCTTTGTAATCCGCTGCAAAGTTTACATGCTCAATTTCAATGCCGAGCACATCAGCCACGGCAGCAGCATCCACGAAATCCACATTGGTGGAGCAATACTCGCTATCGTCATCATCTTCCCAATTCTTCATGAAGATGCCAACCACCTCGTGACCTTGCTTTTTGAGCAGGTAGGCGCTGACCGCAGAGTCCACCCCTCCGCTTAAACCCACCACGATTCGCTGCTTTTTACTCATAAGCTCAATTTTAGGCGCTTGCCGATTTTTTCAAGGCGGCGATGAAGCCGTACAGATGCGCCGCAGCAGGTGAGAGCTGCCGCCCGCGCATCGTGATCAGGCCCAGCTCGCGAGAAATCGCAGGCGCAGTCAAAGGAATGCTGCGCAGCAAGGTATTACCTGTAGGCATCGCCAGTTGCGGGGCAACCGCCACACCCAAGCCAGCCTCTACCAAACCGAGCACGGTTTGAATATGCCGCGCTTCAAAAATCGGTTGCGGGCGATCCTCCATCTTGGCCAAGGCGCGCTCAATCAGCAAACGATTGCCCGAGCTGGCATCCACGCTCAAATACGCATGGTTTTTCAGCTCCGCCCATTTGACGCTACGCTTGGAGGCCAGCGGATGGTCCATGCGGCAAACCAACACAAAGCGCTCTGAGCTCAAGGGCTTGAATACCATGCCAGCTTCTTGCTTGCCTAAAAAATTCAATCCAAAATCTGCATCGCCACTGGCCACCACAGCCAACACATCATTGGCATGCGCATCATGCACGCGCACCCGTATGCGCGGGAATTGCGCATGAAAGCGCTGCAACACTTGCGGCAGAAAATAGCGCGTGGCAGAAGGCACGCAAGCCACCGTGACCACACCGCTGCGTTGCGTGGCCAGCTCTTCCATGCCCAAAATCGTGGTGTCAAGTTCATCGAGCAGGCTTTGGGCTTTGCGCGCAAACTCTCTGCCGCTGTTAGACAAGCGCACACTGCGCGTGGTGCGCTCCAAAAGCTTCACGCCGAGTGCGCCTTCGAGCTTGTCGATACGGCGCGAAAGCGCGGGCTGCGACAGATGCAGGCTCTGCGCGGCAGCGCGAAAACTGTTGAATTTGGCGACAGCACAAAAAGCTTGTAGATCGGCGAGATCGAATTTGAAATTCATGTGAAAGCAAAGATTTAAGTTTGATCCGTATTTTGCATCAATCGCTGCAAATGATGCAATATACAAAATGCATGAGCACATCGACAATGCAAGTCAACAGGAGCAACTATGGATCTCAAACTCACAGGAAAAACCGCACTCGTCACCGGCGCCAGCGTTGGCATTGGCCGCGCGATTGCCAAAGCGCTGGCAGCGGAAGGCGTGCAATTGGCCATCAGCGCCCGTCGCGTGGATAAATTAGAAGAGCTCAGCAGCGAAATCGTCGCCGCTGGCGGCAAAAAGCCAGCTGTGATTCATACCGATCTGTATGAAGAAGATGCTTCCAAAAAGCTAGCGCTCGCCGCAGTGTCGGCGATGGGAAGAGTTGATATTCTCATCAACAATGCAGGTGGGTCGCGCAGCTTTAAGGAACTGCATGTAAGCGAAGAAGCATGGCAGGAAGCGATCACGCTCAATTTCCACCGACCACGCCAATTGGCCGATGCGCTGATCGACCAGATGATCGCCAATAACTGGGGCCGCATCATCAACATCACCGGCAAAAGCGAACCCGAGCACATCAACGGCGCTTTTTGCGCCAAAGCCGGCATGCACAGCTGGGCCAAAGGTCTCTCACGCATGGTCGGGAAAAACGGCATCACGGTCAATTGCATCCCTCCCGGCCGCATTCACAGCGAGCAAATTTTCCGCAACTACACGCCCGAATACCGCCAATGGCAGAGCGATAACGAAATCCCAGTTGGCCGCTACGGCGAGCCGGAAGAATTGGCCGATTTGGTGACGTTTTTGGCCTCGCCTCGTGCGGCCTACATCAGCGGCGCGGTGATTCCTGTGGACGGGGGGCTGCGTAAGTACCAATTCTAAATACGGTGTAAATGCCTAAAGTAAGCATTGCCCTCAATCAACCCTTGGAGACAAACATGAGCGCCCAAAAAATGAATGTGAACATTCCTCGCCGCCAACTCATTACCGCAACGCTAGGCTCAGCCGCTTTGCTTGCCTCGCCGCAGATCAAAGCGCAAGCTTTCCCCAATAAGCCGATTCGTATCATCGTGCCATTTGCACCCGGAGGCACGAGTTCGGTGGTGGCACGCAGTGTGGCAGATGAGCTGACGCGCCAACTCGGCCAAAGCGTGGTGATTGACAACAAGGGTGGGGGCGGCGGTGTTACGGCGATGGCTGAGGCCAAAGCTGCCGCGCCCGATGGCTACACACTGATCGTCACGCATGTAGGCACGCTCGCCGTGAACCCGTATATGCTGAAAAATCAGCCCTATGACGTGAACAAAGATTTCACGCCGATCACCATGCTGGCCAAAGTGCCGAATATTTTGTGATCAACCCTGAAGTGCCCGCGCAAAATTTCAAAGAATTCGTCGCCCATGTGAAGAAGAACCCCGGCCGCTTGAACTACGGCAGCGCGGGCAATGCCAGCGCTGGCCATTTGGCGATGGAATATTTAAAGATGGTCACGGGCATGTTCATCACACATATTCCCTACCGCGGCACCGGCCCCCAGCTCACCGACTTGCTCGCGGGCCGCACGCAGGCCAGCAGCGCCGGCACACCCGCCCTCTTGCCCCACATCAAAGCCGGCAAACTCCGCGCGATTGCCACTGGCACAGTAGCCCGCATTTCTTCCTTGCCCGATGTGCCCACTGTGCGTGAGATGGGCTTCAAAGATTTTGAAACTAGCCAGTGGTATGGTATGCACGCTCCTGCTGGCACGCCGCCCGCTATCCTCCAGCGCCTGCAAGAAGAAATCGCCAAAGCCGTCAAATCAAAAAATGTACAAGAACGCTTTGCATTCGACAATGCGGAAGGCGGGGGTGGCAGCTCTGCGGAATACGCAGCCTACATCGCCGCCGAGCAAAAAATCTGGAAGAACATCGTCGAGCGCACCGGCATGAAGCCAGATTGATTGAGCATGTTCTGAGATGTACGACACGCCCGTTCGCAAACTCAATATTCCCAGTCTTCGCACCCAGTGCAGCGAAGCGCAATGGCGGGCGCGTGTGGATCTGGCGGCCTGCTACCGCTTGGTTGCTCACTACGGCATGGCTGACATGATGGCCAACCACATCTCTAGCCATGTGCCGGACGAGAGCGGCGCGTTTCTCATCAACGCCTATGGCATGTTGTACGAAGAAATCACGGCCTCAAGCCTGATCAAAGTCAACCTCGCTGGCGACGTGCTCAGCAAACCCGATTTCGCTTCGCACAATGACGGCCTCGATTACGGCATCAACCGCGCAGGTTACGTGATCCACAGCGCCATTCATGAAGCGCGGCCAGAATTGGCCTGCGTGATCCACACCCACAGTTGGGCTTCGATGGCCGTCTCATCGCTCGATTGCGGTCTGCTCCCCATCACGCAAACCGCCATGCGCTTCCTCAAAATCGGCTACCACGACTACCAAGGTGTGGTGCTCGATGATGCAGAGAAAGCATCGCTGATTGCCGATCTCGGCCAAGGTGAAGCGCTCATCTTGCGTAACCATGGCGCCATCGTGGTCGGCAGCACCGTTGGCGAAGCCTTCAACTGGCTGCATCGGCTCGAGCTCGCCTGCCAATCCCAAATCGCCGCGATGAGCTGCAACAGCCCCTTTCGCAAAGTGCCACAAGATGTGCTCGAAGCCACTTGGAACAACTACCAACCCGGCACACGCCGCCCCTACGGCGTGATGGAGTGGCCGGCGCTGCTGCGCGCCGAACCGGATTCGCTGGCGACCGTCTATCGCCACCGGCTCATCGAGCTCTCGGCGTACGAGGACCGCGGCGTCGCGTTCGTCTCGGTCACCGAGCACTTCGACACGTCGACGCCGATGGGGCGGATGGTGCTGAACCTGCTCGCGACGTTCGCGCAGTTCGAGCGAGAGACGATCGCGCAGCGGACGAAGGACAAGATGCTCGCCACCCGCAAGCGCGAAGCCGAAAAGGCCGCTTAACCTCCACAATTTTTCAGACGGGAATACCCGCTGACACCCAGACACTGAAGGACAGATAAAAAATGGCTAACCTTGTTCAAGACCGGAATACGCCTCAAGCCGAAGGCTCTGTTTTCAACCTGCCGGTGGCTGCCGCCATGCTGATTTACGCTGGCGCACTGGTTGCGCTGCATTCATGTGAACACAATGCCGTGTGACAAGGCCAAGAAATTTTGATGTGCGGCCTGTGTTGGCACGCTGCCGTCATTGGTAAAAATATTAACTTATTCTTTTGCACTGTGCACAGCGTTCTTTGTGTGATCTTGCTGCCTCCATCGTAACACCCTGGCAGTGAACTCTGGCAGCTAGAAGCTAGGGGACGAATGCGACATCGAGCAACTGTGCTAGCGCAAACGACGACATGCTCAATTCTGACCCGAACTGCTGGCGGCATGTTGTGCTTAACCGTATTGCTATCTGAACGCACGCATTCGTGGAGGACAAGGTTTCTTGCCGCCCCTGTTGATGACTGTACAGACATCTCTGGCACCGCACAGCACGGTGCTGCACGTCTCGTATGGCAAGCACAAATCACATGACTAGGGTTTGCAAAAACCGTGTGCGTATGGCCACATGGTATCATACGTACACGTGTGATGCCGTATTATTATTGAGTTTTTATACGGCTCATACAGTGTCCACACGCCCATATGGCGGCCGCAGCCAGCGCGGATGCGTTCAGCGCAATCGCCGCCATTTTGTGCTGCGGAATTACCCTGCAACGCGCAG